>JANNAO010000162.1:0-8743 GCA_031384405.1 Verrucomicrobiota bacterium
TGGCATCCGTCTCCGGGCCGACATCAATGTCGTGCATCGCCGTGTTCAAGTCGGGCAACACGAACGCATCCGGGTCTTTCGGCGACAGGAAATTGCGGCCCTTCTCAGTTAAGTCAGCTTCGTGACTCTTCTCATCAATCGCGTAGAGCAACTGCTCCTTCTCGGCGTAAAGCTCCACCTTCTTCTGATCCAGATGCAACGACAGTTCCGCATCGTTCATCAGCTTCAAGTTCGACGGCTCTTCCAAAACCTTCATCAACGCCTCGGACTTCGGCTGACCCGTCTTCACGCGGAAGAGCAAGAGACCGGTTTCTTTTTTGACCGCGTCTATGTTTTGAACATTTGAACCATCGGTCGGATTCAACTTCTTGAGCAAGTCCGTCGCTTCGGAAAGATAGCGCGCGCAGAGACGTTCCTGAGCGCGAACGATGGATTCCACGAGCGGCTTCCATTGGCCGTATTGCGCGTCGAATGTTTTTACCGCCGGGCCGCTGATGATGAGCGGCGTGCGCGCTTCATCAATCAGGATCGAGTCCACTTCATCCACGATGGCGAAGTAATGCCCGCGCTGGACCTGCTCCTCCTTGCGCGTGGCCATGCCGTTGTCGCGCAGGTAATCGAAACCGAACTCCGCGTTCGTGCCGTAAGTGATGTCGCAAGCGTATTGCTCGCGGCGAACCTGTGGCGGTTGATCGTGCAGGATGCAGCCGACCGTCAGTCCGAGAAATTTATACACCGCGCCCATCCACTCGCCGTCGCGCGACGCGAGATAATCATTCACCGTTACGACGTGAACCCCGCGACCCGTGAGCGCGTTCAGATAAACTGGCAGGGTTGCGACGAGCGTCTTGCCTTCGCCGGTGGCCATTTCGGAAATCTTCCCCGTGTGCAAAGCGATGCCGCCGATGAGTTGCACGTCGAACGGAACCATCTCCCAGCGCAACGGATGATTGCGAACACTCACATCCGTGCCGCACAAGCGACGGCACGCATTCTTCACCACCGCGAACGCTTCCGGCAAAATCTCGTTGAGCTTGGCGGCCAGGAGTTCCTTATCCTCGATGGCGAAAAGTTCCGCCTTCCAATCGGCGGTCTTCTTGCGCAAGTCATCGTCCGAGAGCGACTGCAAACCGGCCTCTATCTCGTTGATACGCGCGACGAGCGGATGGAGTTTTTTGACTTCGCGATCGTTCTTCGTGCCGAAAATTCTTTTGAACCAAGCAAACATAATTGGCGGAAACGCTACGGGAAGCGGGACGAAGGGTCAATTTATATGCTTGGCTTACCGGGAAGTTCAAATGACTTCAGGGTTCTTCGCTATTTAGAGTGGAGGCACAAAGCGCGGTGAGAAATTGTTGAGCAGCGGCACTTCATCTCAGCCCCCGGCCATCCGTAAAACATCCGAGCTTCCGGCAGCAGGTAGAAAAACCGGCATCACCCGATGTTGAGGTTGCAGTCCCGATGGGATGCGTCAAACTCTGTGCATCGTTCAGTCACAAACCAAGAAAAGTTGTAACGTGCACACCAAACCCGGATTTCCTCCTTCGTTGCGGATTTTAACTCCCATCCTCTTTGCAGCAATGGTCGCAAGCAGATCGTTCGCAGCCACGATCACTGCCGAACCTCCCGGCCCGTCCTCGCGCAAGACGCCGTTCATCTTCAGCGAGATCATGTACAACCCGGCGACGATCACCCTCGGCTCAAACAACCTCAGCACGGAGTTCATCGAACTCTACAATTCCAATCCGTTTCACGAGGACCTCTCCGGCTACAAGATCAGTGGCGAGATTGATTACACATTTCCCAAAGGCGTGGGTCTCGCAGGTCTCGCGCGGCTGATCTTGGCCAAGAACACGAATGACTTTCAGGCACACTACAATCTGACGGGCGTGACGCTGTTGCAGTACGGCGTGACGAACAACGTGACCAATATCGTCAACTCGTTGAGTCGCGAGGGGACGATCCGATTGAAGAACAACGTGGGCGGCGTGGTGCTGGAAGTGAATTACGACAATGATGCTCCGTGGCCCGTCGGCGCGGATGGCACGGGACATTCCCTCGTGCTGGCGCGGCCTTCCTACGGCGAGAACGATCCTGCGGCGTGGAGCATCAGCGATCATGTGGGCGGCTCGCCCAAGTTGAACGAGACTTACACGAACGATCCGTTGCGGAATGTCTTCATCAACGAAATTCTCGCGCACACTGATCTGCCCCTGCTCGACACGGTGGAACTCTACAACCGCAGCAACACGACCAACGACCTCTCCGGCTGCATCCTCACGGACGATGCGACGACGAACAAATTTGTAATCCCGAACGGCACGACGATTCCGCCGCGCGGCTTTGTGACGTTTGATCAGAACCAGCTTGGATTCTCGCTGAGTTCCGGCGGCGAGACGGTCTATCTGTGGAACTCGAATCGCATCCGCCTGCTGGATGCTGTGCAGTTCGGCGCGCAGGAGAACGCGGTGAGTTACGGGCGTCAACCGGATGGCGCGACGGAGTTTTACCGGCTTCAGACTCGCACGCTCGGCACGAACAACAGCGACATCCTCGTCGGCAGCGTCGTCATCAACGAGATCATGTATGACCCGATCACAGCCGATGACAACGACGAGTTCGTGGAGTTGTTCAACCGTTCCGGTGCGCCGGTCAACATTGGCGGCTGGCGGCTTGAAGGCGGAATCAGTTTCACGATTCCGACGAACACGATCATCGCGGCGAACGGCTATCTGGTGATCGCGGAGAATCTGGCGAACTTGCTGGCGAAGTATCCGCAGTTGAACGCGACGAATGCGATGGGTAATTACGACGGCATGTTGAGGAACGGCGGCGAGCGTGTGGCGTTGTGCATGGTGGACACGACGGACGGCACGAACACGATTCATATTGTTGTGGACGAGTTGACGTATCGCACGGGCGGACAATGGCCAGCCTGGGCGCGCGGCGGCGGGAGCAGTTTAGAACGGCGCGATGCGCGTGCTGACGCGCGGCTCGGATCAAACTGGGCGGACAGCGATGAGACGGCGAAAGCACCGTGGACGACGGTTGATGTGACGGGCGTGTTGTCGCTGGGAGCCGGGAATGCGAACGCCATCGAAGGCGGCTTACAAGGTGAGGGCGAGTGTCTGCTCGACGATGTGGAAGTCGTTTACAGCGCGACGAACGTGGTGCCGAATTCCAGCTTTGCAACAGGAGCGAGTGGCTGGTCGCTGCGCGGAAATCACATCCGCACCTCACTGAACGCAACGAACGGATTCGGCGGCGGACAATGTCTGCAAGTCCGGGCGAGCGGACGTTGCGATGTGGGAGCGAACCGGATTTACGCGCCGCTCACGGCGACGATTCCCAACGGTGCGACAGCGACGATCCGCGCGAAGTTGCGTTGGCAACGCGGCTGGCCCGAGTTGTTGTTGCGGTTGCACGGAAATTATCTCGAAGCACCAACGCGGATGACATTGCCGACGAATCTGGGATCGCCGGGCTTGGTGAACAGCGCGGTGGTGGCGAATGCCGGGCCAGCGATCTTCGACGTGACGCATACTCCAGCTTTGCCAGCCGTGAGTCAGCCCGTGGTGGTGACGGCGCGGGTGCGCGACCCCGATGGTCTGTTTTCTTTCCAACTCAAATATCGTCTCGATCCCAGCGCGAGTTACACCACGGTGACGATGGCTGACGCGGGAACGAGTGGCGACGCCATCGCGAAGGACGGGATTTTCAGCGCAACGATTCCGGGTCAGGCTGGAAATGCGCTGGTCGCATTCGTCGTCACGGCAGCGGACAACTCCGTAGGCCAGGTGGCGAGCCTCTTTCCCACGAACTCACCGGCGAACGGCCCTCTGGCGCGGGAATGTCTGGTTCGCTTCGGCGAACCGCAGCGCACGAGTTCCTTCGGCTCCTATCATCAGTGGTTCACGGCGGCGACGGTCAATGCGTGGACGAATCGTCTCGTGATGAGCAACGAAGGACTGGAGGGCACGTTCGTGTATGGCAACTTCCGCGTGATCTATAATTTCTCCTCGCGCTATGCGGGCAGTCCGTATCATCAAGGTTGGACTGCGCCGACGAGCGATTGCCATTACAGCATGGCGATGCCGCGCGATGAACTGCTGCTGGGCACGGACAACTTCAACAAGATTCACGCGCCGGGCAACGGCCCATTCTCGGACGGATTTCTCGCGCGCGAGCAGACGGGACATTGGATCGCGCGGCAACTGGGCGTGCCGTGGTCGTATCGGCGATTCGTGAACATGTACGTCAACGGCAGCCTGCGAAAAGTGAATTACCTGATGGAAGACGTTCAAGTGCCGGGCGGCGACTTTGTGGAATCGTATTATCCGAATGACTCGGAGGGGGAATTGCACAAACTCCACGGTTGGTTCGAGATGGATGATGGTGCGGTGGGATCGTTGAGTTTTGTGAACCATTCCTGGGCCACGCTCACGCCGTATCCTGATCCAGCCAACGGCGTGAGTCACAAACTCGCGCGTTATCGCTGGCCTTGGGCGGGTCGTTCCTACAGCAGCACGGCGAGCGATTACACAAATGTCTTCCGACTCGTGGAGGCTGCGAACATTCCAGCGGGCCCGGCTTATGTCGCAAATCTTGAAGCCGAGGCGGACATCGAGGAATGGTTGCGGCTCTGGGCCGCGCGTCACACCTGCGGCGACTGGGATTTCTTCGGCAGCAGGAATTCGCAGAACAGTTACGCGTATCGTCCCGACAACGGACGCTGGCAGTTGTTCACCTGGGACATGAACATCATCCTCGGCCTCAATACGTCTTTTGCGCCCGGCATGGGATTGTTTCCAAGAGTTGGAACCGACTGGAGCAGCGGGCCGAACCTGACCAAAATCCTGACGCATCCACCGTTCCGCCGCGCGTATTGGCGCGCTTACAAGGAACTCTGCAACGGCGCACTGTTATCCGCGAACATTGATCCCTATCTCAACTCCCGCTACAACGCATTCACCTTCGACGGTCTCGCCACAACTCCGCCGGACGCCACGTTCAACTACACGGATACGTTGTCGCAGGAATACTCCACGAACGTTCCCTTCAGCGGCTCGATCCGTTCCTATCTCTCGGATGCGCAGACAATCATCCTCGCGCGGCTGGCCATCGAGGACGCGACCAACTTCACCGTCAACGGCAGCACGTCGTTCTCAACGAACAACAACCTGATCACCCTCAGCGGCACCGCGCCGGTCGAGATCAAAACCATCACGATCAATGGCAACGCGTATCCCGTGACGTGGCTGACCGTGAATTCCTGGACGATGACCGTGCCGCTGGCGGCGGGCGCGAACACACTCGTGTTCCAGGCATGGGACGTTTATGGAAATCAACTCACAAACTTCTGGACTACCAACAGCGTGAATTACACCGGTGCAGTTGCGTCGCCGGAAGGTTCAGTGGTGTTCAACGAAATCCAACATCGCCCCACCACGGCTGGCACTGAGTTCGTGGAGTTGTTCAATCGCGCAACGAACGCGTTCGACCTCTCCGGCTGGCGCATCAACGGATTGGATTACACGTTCCCGCCCGGCTCACTCATCAAGCCACAAGGCTATCTCGTGCTCTCGAAGGATTGGTACGTTTACGCAAAAAGTTACGGCTTCACCAATCCACCGTTTGGATTCTTCAGCGGCAACCTCGATCCCGACGGCGAGACGCTCACGCTGTTCCGCCCCGGCGTTTTGCCCGGCGAGGAAATCGTGGTGGATCGCGTGCGCTACGAAGGCGTCGCCCCGTGGCCAGTCGCGACCAATGGCGCGTCGTTGCAACTGGTGGATTCCGCGCAGGACAACAGCCGCGTGGCAAACTGGATCGCGGTCAACACGAACACAGCCCCCGGTCTGACGTGGCTCACCTACTCGAACTCGTGGCGTTACATGCAGGAATCCAACCTCGACGCAGTGAGTTGGAAAACGACCGCGTTCAATGATTCCGCATGGCCGTCCGGCCCCGGCGCACTGGGATTTGAAGTCGCGGCATTGCCTGAACCAATCCAGACGCCGCTCACCCTCGTCAGCAATCGCACCACATTTTATTTCCGCACGTCATTCAATTTCACCGGCTCGCTCGTCGGTGTTCAACTCAAGCTCACCACCTTGGTGGATGACGGCGCAGTGGTTTATCTGAACGGTGGCGAACTGTTCCGCCTGCGGATGCCCGACGGCACGCCGAATTACGCAACTCTCGCCACGAACGTTTCCGACGCTGTGTTCGAGGGGCCGTTCTCCATCACGGCGACCAATCTTGTGAGCGGCACAAATGTTCTCGCCGTGGAAGTTCACCAGTCTGTGGGCACGAGCAGCGACGTCGTCTTCGCGCTGAAAGTGGATTCATTCTACCCATCCGCGCAATCCAACATGGCACCCTCCACGCCCGGTGCGACGAACTCCCCCGCCGCCACGCTGCCTCCGTTTTCGCCCGTGTGGTTGAACGAAGTCCAGGTTCACAATCTCACCGGCGCGTTCGACAACTTCGGCCAGCGCGATCCGTGGACGGAAGTTATCAACACAGGCACGAACGCGTTCAGCCTTGCCGGATATTATCTCACCGACAATTACGCGAATCTCACCAAGTGGCCGATCCCCGCGACGGCAAGCGTGACCGCGAGCAATTTCCTCGTCGTCTGGTGCGACGCGCAGACCAATCAATCCATTCTCGCCGCGCCGCACGCGAGTTTCCGCCTCACCAACAACTTCGGCCAACTCGCGCTCACACGCATCACCAACGGCGGCCCGCAGATCGTGGATTATCTCAACTACACGAACCTGCCTTCCAACTGGAGCTACGGCGATTTCCCGGATGGGCAACCGTTCTATCGCGAGATGATGTTCCAAGCCACGCCCGGCGCGGCGAACACGAACGCCAACGCGCCGATCACGGTGTTCATCAACGAATGGCTCGCGGACAATCTCACCACGCTCGCCGATCCCGCAGATTCGCAGTTCGAGGATTGGTTTGAAATCTACAACCCCGGCACGAACACCGTGGACCTCGGCGGTTATTATCTGACCGACAACCTGACGAACAAATTCCAATTTCTTGTGCCGACTAACGGGCAATACACCATTCCGCCCGGCGGATTCCTTCTGGTCTGGGCGGACAATGAAGCCGCGCAGAACTCCACGAACCGCGCGGACTTGCACGCGAGTTTCGGCTTGAGCAAAAGCGGCGAGGCCATCGGCATCTTCTCCGCAAACGGCACGACGATTGACGCGCTCACGTTCGGCACGCAGACCAACGACGTGAGCGAGGGAAGATTTGCCGACGGCGGAGCGAACATTTTCTCCATGCCCACCCGCACACCGCGCGCGAGCAACATCATCCCGAACACAGCACCTGTGTTGGCGGCCATCACCGACAAATTCTCTTACGCGGGACTGACGGTTCAATTCACCGCCAGCGCGACGGATGCGGAAAGCGCGGTGCAGACGCTGGCGTTCAGTCTGCCGACAACGACGGGCAGCGCGACGATTCACCCCGTCACCGGAGCGTTCACCTGGACGATCCCCAGTGGAACGATGCCTGGAACAAACCTCTTCACCGCGCGCGTCACAGACAACGGCACGCCGATATTGAGCGACACAAAAAACTTCGCCGTCGTGATCCGTCCGATGCCGCAGGTGACTTCTGCGATCACGGGCAACCAGCTTCAACTCTCATGGCCTGTGACGGAAACCGGCTGGCGGCTTGAAGCGCAGACCAACTCACTCGCGACGGGAATCGGATCGGGTTGGTCCACAGTTCCCGGATCAACGGGCACGAATCAGTTGTTCATCCCGATCAACCCCGCGAACGGCAGCGTCTTCATCCGGCTGGTTTATCCGTAGATCGTGTTTGAAAATCCTGATCTTGGCCAGTCGTCCTCGACTCTGCTGAAAAATCGAGGACGAGGACGAGGACGATTCGTTGTTCAGCGAGTTTTCAAACAGACAAAATCAATACCCGAGCAACCGCGCGGGGCGCACGGCATCCTCGCCAAGTTTGAATCGAGGAGCAGCTTTGAGCGAGAAGGTGAACGCCACGGCGTAGTCTTTGCCCTCGGTGGTATGCGTGTCGCGGATGCGAAAGGTCAGCGCAGCGGTCCAGTTCCGCAGGTCGCGATAGATGGAGTAGGTCTGTTCCTGCAACCATTTCTCACTGACTTCGTATTGATGCGTGGCGCGCAATCCCCAGTTCTCATTCATCCGCAGGAACAGCGTGCTCGTGAGAAAACTGTTTCCACCCTGCAACGCCGTCGGCGTCGCCGCGAAGTCATCGCGCACATAAAGATGGCCGATGCCCCAGCTCCAGGTTTCATTCGGTTGCAACGTGAGATTGTGAAACGAGAGACGGCAAAGTCCGTCGTGAATGTCGTAACGCGTGAGAGATTCCAGCGAGAACCAGTTGCGCGGACGGATCACGAGGTCGGAGAAAACATCGGAGAAAGTGCGTTGTCCAGTGCGTGGCCTCATGCGCCAGTCCGAATACACGTCCCAGTAAAAGAAGTCTCCGATCTCCCCTTCACGTTTGGTCTGGAGACGATTCCTGAATCCGAAGCGTATCGTGTTCTGGCTGTCCACGGAATCCACGGAGTTGTAATCGGGAAATTCGATGGGCAACTGGCGCAAGCTCGGCAGTTCGGTGTCGAACATCTGTGATGCGCCGGGGAAACGATTGGGGCGCGGCACATAGATATAATTTGCGGACGGCTGGACAATGTGTCGCACGCCGTCGAGATCAAGCACAC
>JANNAO010000499.1:0-6719 GCA_031384405.1 Verrucomicrobiota bacterium
ATCGCCATCATCGCAATTCTCGCGGCCATGCTGTTGCCTGCGTTGGCCAAGGCCAAAACCAAAGCCCAAGCCATCCAATGTTTGAACAACCTCAAGCAACTTCAACTGGGGTGGTTTCTTTATTCTGGTGA
Source organism: Verrucomicrobiota bacterium (assembly GCA_031384405.1). Lineage (GTDB taxonomy): Bacteria > Verrucomicrobiota > Verrucomicrobiia > Limisphaerales > JADLHS01 > JADLHS01. The sequence goes on from JANNAO010000499.1 coordinate 132, forward strand.
CAACGATGACAGGATCGTCGCCACGGGTGGCACGGCTGTGATTATTCATCCTCCTGTCCCAGTCGCGGCAGATTATCTACCCGGCGGCTCGAAGGCGAACTGGGTTCTCGGCGCGGCCACCGATACCGACCCTGATTTTTATCTCATCAAGAATGGCTTGCTCTACCCTTACAACAAGACAGCCGCGATTTACAAATGCCCTGGAGATAAAACAAAAAATCATCGGAGTATGTCCATGAACGCATGGATGAATCCGATCAATACGGAAGGTAAATTGGACTCCGCCTACATTATCTTCCGAAAGCAGTCGAACATCAAAAATCCCGTGGAGACTTGGGTGACGATTGACGAGAACGAATCACGAATCAATGACGGCTGGTTTCTGATCCGGGCGGAAGACACGAACACATGGGCGAGCCAAGATATTCCCGCTGGCTACCACAACAACTCTGGAGGCATGTCATACGCCGACGGCCATGCCCAAACCAAGAAATGGAGCGACCCCAAGATCACAAAAAACACCGCCTCCGATCGTCCGACCGGCCCCGATCTTGGCTGGCTTGCGGAACGCACCACCGTGAAACGCTAACAAACCGCAGACTGAATCTGAATTTTCAAAGCCGTTGCTCTCAGAGCAACGGCTTTTTAGCATGTTGCAATTCTAACGCGTGATCCGCACGGGTAGAACCCGAATGAAAAATAAAACGCAACCCATACTACCTCGACTTCCGCTCTCCCGGCGCAAACGCTTTCTGTTTGGCGCGGTGATGTTCTGTCTGCCCGTCGTTTTGCTGCTGTCCATCGAGGGCGTTCTTCGCTTGTTCGGCCAAGGCGGCAACGCGCCGATCTTTAGAAACGCAGGCAAAGTCTCCGCTGGCGATCTTTTCATCAGCGATCAGGACGGCGCGATCTCCTACTTCTTCGCCAATCGCGACAAGCCCGGCTTCAACGACCAATACGATTTCATCCAACCCAAAGGCTCAAACATCTTTCGAGTCTTCACCGTTGGCGAATCTGCGATGAAAGGTTTTCCGCAGCCGCGCAATCTCGCTTCCACTTCATTTCTCCAAGCCATGCTTCAAGACGCGTGGCCGCAGCGCAAAGTTGAAGTCATCAATCTCGGCACCACCGCCGTCGCGAGCTATCCGGTGCTGGGCATGATGACTGAAGCGTTGGAGTTCGCGCCCGATCTAGTCGTGATCTACACCGGGCACAATGAATTCTTCGGCACGTACGGCGTGGCTTCGATTGGTCGTGCGGGTGGCAAACCGTGGATGCTCGGCGTGACACGCTTTGTCCATTCGCTCGCCATCGTTCAAGCATGGACCAAGCTCACTGCGCCCAAAACTCCCGAAGGCAACATCACTCTCATGGAACGCATGGTGGGTCGCGCGTACGTTGCGCCGGATGATTGGAGTCGCGCGGCTGCCGCCAACAATCTTTATCACAACGTCCGCGAGATGCTCCGTCGCTGTCAGGCGCGTGGTGTGCCGGTGCTGGTTTGCACTCAACCCTCGAACGAACGCGACCTCGCACCCATTGGTCAGGAAAAATCGGGCGACACTTCTGCACGCGCACAGTTTCAACTCGCTCAATCGCTCCACGCTTCCAATCAATTCCCTCAAGCGCTCGCCGCTTTCCAGAAAGCGCGCGATCTCGACACGATGCCGTGGCGCGCGACGAGTGCCGCAAACGAAGCGATCCGCCGCGCCGGGCAGGAACTCAATGCCACTGTCTGCGATGTGGAAGGCGCGTTCCACACGAACAGTCCCGGTGGCAGCATCGGCTGGGAATTGATGGACGACCATGTGCATCCAACGTTGCGCGGGCAGGCATTGATCGCCGAAGCCATCGTGCAAAGCTTGTCGCGCATGACTGGCGCGGCTGCGCTTTCGACGGAAGCCCGCGCGCGCATCGGCGATTGGCAGAGTTACGCGGAGCAATTGGGAGACAACAAATATGATCGCTACGCCGTGGCGCACATGATGCGCGTGATCTTTGACGTGCCGTTCATGCGCGAGACGAATCCAAACGCCTACGAACATTTCAACCGCATCGCCTCCGATCTTGAGAAAGCCGAGTCGCCGGAGGTTCAAGCGATCATGCGCGAATATCAAACCGTGCGCCCGCACGCCGGCGGCAAACGCCCCATCACGGGAATGGTGGCGAGACAATTCATGCGCGAGAAACGTTTCGAGGAAGCGTTGACGTATTATCAGATCGCCGAGAAGTCGGTGCCTGACTACACGTCGTGGCACATGGAGTTTGTCTATTTCACGCTGGTCTGCCGGGAGAAACTCGCAGGCAAACTGAACGAGGAGGAACGCAAGCTGGCGTCAAGCGAGATCGAGCAAGGAAAGTTTCTGTTGCAACGCGGCTTCTCGCAAACGGGTTTGACCGAGCGTTACACCGGGCGATTGCACCAACTGCGCGGCGAGTTTGCCGAGGCGATTCCATTCTTGAATGCGAGCCGCGAGAAGCTTGGCGGGTTCGAGTTGGTGGCGGCGGATCAGGCGTTGTTCACGTCGTTCGTGGAGACGGGTCGCCATGCAGATGCCAGAACGCTGGCCGAGAACGGCGTCGCCAAGAGCGGGCAGTACACAGCGTATTACAAACAGATGTTGGAAATCCTCGATCAGAAGCGCGCGGGAAAGGCGGCGGGGAAATAAACGCCCGATCACCGCCCCGCTTCCGAACGCAGGAATTTCACCACGGCTTCGGTGCGGGAGTGGACGTGGAGTTTCTCATACACCGTCCGCACGTAACTCCGCACGGTATCAATGCTGATCTTCATGCGGTCGGCGATCTCTTTGTAGGCGTAACCATTCGCGAGTTGTTCCAGAAATTCACGTTCGCCCGGTGTAAGGCGGGACATTTGTGGGTCCGCCGTATTCTTCGCCGGTGCATTGAAGAATTGAACCATGCGCCGCGCGATCTGCGGAGTCATAGGTGAGCCGCCCGTATTGACTTCGTGAATGGCTTCGAGCAATCGCGCCGAGGCGGTGCGCTTGAGCAAGTAACCGCTCGCGCCCGCCTTGAAGGAGTTGAACAACGAATCGCTGTCCTCGTACACGGTGAGCATCAACACTTGCAACTTGGGCAGTGCGGCTTTGAGTTGGCGCACACATTCCACGCCGTTCATGCCGGGCAGATTGATGTCCATCAGCACCACGTCGGGAACTTTGGTGGGGATTTCTTTGACGGCGGATTCTGCGTCGGGATATTCGCCGAGCAGTTTGAGGGTGGGTGCGCGGCGGATGAGCGCTGCGAGACTGGAGCGGAGTCCCTCGTTGTCGTCCACGATTGAAACTTTGATTGGCATCTCTTTGTCCAGGCTTGCGCTCACGCGTCATTGAACCGCACCCGGTGTGGCGATTCTACCGCATGATGATGCGACGATGCGGAGTGGTTTTACACTATTTTCAGTTTGGTGACAGGCGAAACTTTCACAATCAAACGCACCGTCGTTCCTTTTGGAGAACTGTCCACGGTCAACTGTCCGCCCATGGATTCGGCGCGTCGTTGCATGTTCGTCAAACCGTTGCGCTTGTTGTTTGCGGCGGTTTGTTTGGGATCAAACCCGCCGCCGTCATCCTGCACGATGAATTCCAAAACATTCCCCGTGGCTTTGGCGTGGACGTGGACTTCCTGTGCGCCGGAGTGTTTCAGCACGTTGGTCAACGCCTCCTTCACGACGAGGAAAATGTTATGCCGTATCTCCGGCGGCAGCGGCATGGCGGGAAGATCATGCGGGAGATTCAAACGACAGCGCGTGGTGTGTCCCTCAAAATGTTCGTTGGAGAAGTGCGCGATGTATTCCACAAGACTCTGCAACGAATCACTGCCCGGCCGCACGGCCCAGACGATTTCTTCCAATGCTTGCACGGTTTGCGCGGCGGTCTGCGTGATCTTTTCCGCGTGCGCCTGCACTTGTTGAGCAGACTGATTTTCCGAACGCAGCAGGTCGCTCAACAGCGCGATGCGTGTGAGTGATGAGCCGAGGTCATCGTGCAAATCCTGGGCGATGCGAGCGCGCTCGCGTTCGAGTGCGCGTTCCTGTTCGGCGAGACGGAGGCGGCGTTGATATTTTCTTTTCTCAACCAGACGCACAGTGACAGCCACCATTCCCGTGACTCCACATGCACTGATGCCCATGAACCACCACTTCTGCCAGAACGGAATCACAATGAAATCGTTGAACGATGTCGCCATGGCCATGTCGCTGAAAATCCAGCCGCTGCCGATGCGTTCAGGGATCGCATCTGGGCCGGGCGCATGACGCAACCGTATCTGATCAAACGTGGCGTCGGCCTTGAATTTCGTGGTGAGCTTCTCCGCTTGGTTCTCATCCGTCGCACCGCGAGAGAGATCGGGATTCAACCAGACAGTGACGAGATCATCACCGTCGGGAACGAATTGGATTTTGAAAACGATGGTGCGCGGCTGTTTGTGATGCGGGAGTTCGTAGGGTTTGTAGGTGCCTAAACCAGCTGCTTCAGCGTTGGCCGACTTCAGATCAAATTCCCCGGCAGTAGAAGTCAACGTGTTCGTCTCCGACGTGCGAAACGCCGAGTAACCCCAGGCTTCGGGCGCATTACCAATACCGAGATGCGGCTCATCACCCACGAACAATTGCAACCCGGCAGAGTAAGGTTCTGAATCCACGTCCGACAACGGGTCCACCTGGAACTTGAAGTAAAGCACGTCGAACGATTTGTCGTCGCGCTGAGTCACGTTGCCCAAAACATCTATACCTTGAGGCGTCTTGTGAACAACTCTTGGATCAGGATCACTCCAAAGGATCGCCGCGTGAGCCAGTTCCACCGCCGTCGTCAGCAAGACAACAACTAGCCACGCGGTAAGACGCGACTTGGCTCGGTTGTTTTGCGGTCTGGACATGACGACAGTGTTCAACCAACGACGGAAAGGCGCAAGCTTGCGAATCAGGGTGGCGGGTGAATGGGCGCATCATGCCTCTCGGAGCGCGGCTGTGTCGAAGACCAGCCGCAGCAACTTCAAAAATCCCGGGCTTTGATTTTTCTGAATTCTCCGTTGTTATCCACCTTGCTGCGGCTGGTCGAGGACGACACAGCAGCGCTCCGGGCGGATTCGAGCTGTCAACTGTCGTCACCAACCAACTCACCCAGCGCGAGTGGCGGGAGATTCTTTCACCCATTGCGCCAACGCCGCTGCGATGATCATACACACGCCACCCACCATCACGGCGTGAACCATGTTTCCGCCGAGCCAGTTCTTGAGGATCGGGCCAAAGAAACAGGCGGCGAGAATCTCCGGGATGACGATGAAGAAGTTGAAGATGCCCATGTAAACGCCCATGCGTTCCGCTGGCAATGCGCCGGAAAGAATCGCGTACGGCATCGAGAGAATGGACGCCCAAGCCAAGCCTCCGAGCGCGAGCGCGCCGACAAGCAGCCACTTCTGGTCTTCACCGTGGATGAATCCCGTGGCGAGCAATCCGAGTCCGCCGAGCGTGAGGCAGATGCCGTGGATGCGGCGGCGATCCATGTGGCGCGAGGCTGCCATCAATCCGAACGCGGCGATGAATGTCACCGCGTCTTTGACCGCGTAACAAACGCCCGCCCACTCTGCGCCGCGTTTGAAGAGCGGTGAAGTTGGATCGCTGCTGCCAAATATGACGGGGACAGCGTTGGAGAAATGCAGCCACATGCAGAACAAGCCGAGCCAGGTGAAGAATTGGACGAGCGCGAGACGGCGCATCGTGCTTGGCATTTTTGCCAACGCATCGGGGATTTCTTTCAGCAGGTGTTTAAGGCCACCGCTCTCGGATTTCTTGCGGCGGAATTCTTCCATGTTCTCCGGCGGATATTCCTTGGAAGAAATCACCGTCCACAAGACGGCGGCAAGGAAGGCAATCGCTCCGACATAGAAAGAGATTTTTACATTCAGGGGCAGAGCGTTTGAACCATCGGCTGCATCACTGACGCCGAACCAGTTCTTGAGCATGTAGGGCAACATGCCTGCGACGACGGCGCCGACGCCGATGAAGAAGCTTTGCATGGAGAAGCCCATGCCGCGCTGTTCTTCGGGTAATTTATCGGCCACGTAAGCGCGGAAGGGCTCCATGCTGACGTTGATGCTCGCGTCCAGAATCCAAAGCAGTCCCGCCGCCATGTAGAACTTCGGCAGATGCGGGATGAGCCATTCAGCGAGCGAGCCGGAGTTCGGCATCAGGATCAACGCGAGCGAACTAAGAATCGCGCCGATGAGAAAGTAAGGTCGCCGCCGTCCGAGTCTGCACCAAGTGCGATCACTCATCGCGCCGATGATGGGTTGCACGATGAGTCCTGTGAGCGGCGCGGCGAGCCAGAGTTTGGCGATCTGATCATCCGCCGCGCCGAGGTATTTGTAGATGGGACTCATGTTGGCCATCTGCAAGCCCCAGCCGAATTGGATGCCGAGGAAGCCGAAGCTCATGTTCCAGATTTGCCAGAAGGACAGACGGGGTTTGTTCATGTGAGTTGCCAGATTGGTTGCGCGAAGAGTGAGCCGATTTTTGCGAAGTGAAGCAATGTTGAAAACGGTTTGTCCAACCGCACATTCATGCGG
>JANNAO010000509.1:0-5591 GCA_031384405.1 Verrucomicrobiota bacterium
GTGCCGAGCCGGGTTCGGAGATGCCGAACGATGACTTCGTTGGCGGCGATGTTGAAAGAATAATTCTGAAAACAAATGCCGTCGCCGGGGGCGGTTTGTCCCGCCACGGTGATGCGCGGCTTATTCACCGTGAGCGTGGAAGTCAAAACGATGTTGCCAGACACTTTGAAACAGATCGTGCGTCCGCCCGCTGGTGCCCCGGAAATGCCAGTCCTCAACGAACCCGCGCCACTGTCCGCCAGCGTCGTGACGTAATAAACATCTCCGCCGCGACCGCCCACCGTGAGTGCGCCCGCGCCCTCCGCACCGGGAAAAGCCGTTGCTGCATTTGTGCTGTTAACGTTGGTGACGACAACCGCGATGCTGAACACAGCGATGGCGATCTGCCGAATGAATCTAAAAAGCATGGCGAAGGTTCTATCTGGATGAAGAGAGCGTCAACGGACGCAACTGATGATTTTCTGGTGACAGACGGTGTTGATTCAAAAACAATCGCCGCGCCGGAAACCACTCCGGCGCGGCGACCAACCCAACCCAACAAAGTTTTACGGCAGCGGCGGGCCGGCTTTGATCTGGTAGTAACGCTGGTCGTACGAGCCTGCGTTCGGATCAGACCAGTTGAACGGCATGGCCGGCGAGTTCGTGGTGAAGATCGTTTCCCAATCCACGAGATTCGTCGAGGCGCGCACGGCGTAGTCAGGGCCGGTGTCGCCGCTGACGCTTGAATTGAACGCGCCGCCGGAATACGAACCTGCGCCGAAGCTGGATGGATTCAACACGTTCACGACTACGGCAAAGCTTTGCGTCGCGGTCAGGCTCGGTGTTCCGTTATCCGCAACAACCATCGTGATGTAGTTGCTCGTGCCGCCTTGCAGCGTGGTTGGGCGGAAGTTGAACACCCCGCTGGATGAACCAAGGGTCGCTCCGCTCGGTGCGCTCAACAAACTGAACGTGAGCGATTGCGCCGTGGCATCCACGTCCGCCGCGCTGTTGGTGAAGTTCACTGTGACACCGACGTTGACCGTGGAATTGCCGACCGGCGCGAGTGTGGGCGCGGTGTTGCCGACGGTGAGTGTGACCGTGCTGCTGGTGGTTGAACCAGCACTGTTGGAAACGATCACCGCATAACTTCCAGCGTCATTGGCCGTGGCGCCGGTGATGGTGAGCGAACTGTTTGTGGCGTTCGGGAGGTTCGTGCCGAATCGCTGCCATTGATACGTGACGGTGTAAAACGAGTTTGCGACGACGGAGAAGTTCGTGGTGCCGCCGCCCGCGACGGTGCGATTGGCGGGCTGCGTGACGATGAACGGATATTCAGGCTGCCAGCCATTGAGCCAGAGCACGGAGCTTTGTGCGGCGGTGAGGCGCGGGTCGCCGCCGGTCAATGTGACGACGTTCGCATAAGTGACAGGAGCGACGCCGGTGAGTTCTGTGTTCTGGTATTGCCAGAAGTTGTAAGTGCTGGCGAGTCCTGCGCCGGGTGCGACGTAAGCGTTCGTGGCGAAGCGGCAATTGACCCAGCTCGACTGACCACCCGCCGTGCCGTTGTTGCCAGCCAGAGTGATTCCGGTGACGCCCGCGTCAGCGGTCATCGTGCAGCCGACGAATGAGAATCCGTTGCTGGACCAGCGCAGTCCGTCGGGTGTCATCCAATTTCCAGTGGCGGCTGATCCGCCGAAATCCGTGCGTGCAGCGGTGATGTTGAAACCCGACGCACTGGCGAGCGTGTGAATGATCGAGTTCGTGAAGAACAGGTTTCCTCCGCCCCAGATGTAATCGAAATTGCCATTCACCGTGCAGTTGGTGAAGTAACCCTGCGAACTGTTCTGGTTGGCGAGGATCGTGTCCTGACGACTTGAGAAGGTGGTGTTGTTGGCGATGAAGCGGCGCGCGCCGGATTCCATCATCAACGCTTCCGCCTGTGAACCGCCCTGCGGCGTGCGGTTCGTGAGGGTGAAGGTGTCGAACGCGATGTCGTTCGCCGCGACCTTGAATGTCATGCGGGCGCGGGTTGAACCGGAGTTCGCGGCCTGCGCTGTCGCGTTGTTCGTCGCGCCGAGGATCGTTCCGGCGCGGCTTTGTCCACGGAAGGTGACGTTGTGTCGCGCGGCGATGACGTTGATTTCAGGGTAGTCGCCGTTTTTGATGTTGATGACGCGCGGCGTCACGTTGTTGGCTGGGATGGAATTGATCGCGCCTTGCACGGTGAGGAAATCACCGCTGCCGTCTGCTGCCACGACCATGTTGTTCGCATCCGCCGGACCGGTGGGTTTGGTGGTGAATCTCCACGCGTTCGTGTCGGTGATGCCGGAGAAGTATGCCCCGGCTGCATCGGTGAAGACTCCGTTGTCCACGGTGACGTAGTAGGTCTGATTGCTGGTCATCACGTTGAAGCGCGGGAAGATCGTGGCGGTGTTGCCGCTGATCTGGACGAAGTTGTAGGTGATGGATTGCGTGTCGTTCGGGAAGACGCGTTGCTGTCCGTTGCCGAGGCTGAGATCAATCGTGTCCACGGGCGTCACGGTGTTGTTGGCGTTGTAAATCTTGATCGTGCCCGCCGCGCGCAACGTCGGTGCGACGCTGAACGTGATGGAGAGCGGTGTGTCGTAATGGATGCCTGTCGCCGCGTTGGCTGGTGTCAGCGTGTTCGCGGTCATGGTCGAATTGACGATCAATGTGGCGGGGCTGCTGAGAACTGAGCCAGCGGCGTTGGCGATGAGAACGGTGTAGCTGGCGGTGTCCGCCGGAGCCGCGCTGGGAAAATTCAGTGTGGCACTGGTCGCGCCGGAAATGTTGCCGCCGTTTTTCTTCCACTGATACGTCACGGCGGGAATGCCGTTGGTGGAGACGACGGTGAACGATGCGGCCTGCGTGTTCGTCACGACGAGGCTGACGGGTTGCACGGCGATGACGGGCGTGACGATGACGGTGAGGTTCGCGCTGTTGGTGGCAATGCCTGCGGAGTTGCTGGCGACGAGCGAGTAGGTTGCTTCGTCCGTCGGATACTGCGCGTTGACGAGGGTGAGGTTCGCCGACGTTTCGCCGGTGAGTTCCGCGCCGTTCTTGTACCATTGAAGTGACGGGATGGGTTTGCCAGCGACTGCTGCGCTGAGAGTGGCGTTGTTGCCTTGGATGACGGTCTGATTGTTCGGTCCGGTGATGATCGGCGCGACATCGCTCACGCTGATGATGAGCGAGGCCGAAGGCGAACTAGTGGCCGAGCCGTAAGGATTGGAAACGACGATCGCCAGCGTGGCACTATCCGCAGGCTGCGCGGAGGTGTAACTCAGTGTGCTCGTCGTCGCGCCGGAAATGGTCGAGCCGTTTCCAGTCGCGCCATCTGCCAGAATATTCGTGCCGTGTTGCAACCAGGAAACAGTCAGTGGCGCAGTGCCGGTGTAGGCGGCGGTGAAGTTCACATTGTCGCCGGGATCACCCGCGTAGCTGACCGGGATGCTGGTGATGACGGGGCGTGGATCTGTCGGCAGCACGAGATCAATCGAGGCGTTGAGAGTGTTGTTGGAAAGATATGCGCCGGGTGCCGCGCCAGAAATCGCGCCGAGACTGAAATTGTAACCCGCGCCGCCGATGACACCGGTGTATTTGACGAGCGTGAACTGCGTCGGATACGAAGCGAACACCGCGACGGTCGGGACGGAAATGGTGTTGCCCGCGCCGCCGGTGACGAGATTGGTGACGACCACGTTCGGGCTGTTCGCGCCGGTGACGGCGAGTGAGAACGTGGAGTTGGTGGAGCTGATCGTGGTGATGGCTTTGGCGGTTGTGCCTGCCGTGTTGGTGACTACGAGCGTGCCGTTGGTGAGCGTGATGACGTTGTTGGTGCTGGTGGTGCCGGCGGTGATGCTGCTGGCGAGGACGGTGCCGTTGCGGATGTTGAGCGTGCCGCTGGTGCGGATCGCGGCAGTGCCGGAAGCGTTCACTGTGCGACCGAGTACCAGGCTGCTGTTGACGCGCAACGTGGCCGAGCCGTTCACGTTGATTAAACCAATGTTAGGAGCAAGGCTGGTGTTCGGTCCGAGTGATTGGTTGCCCGCGTAAATTGTATTCGCGTCAATCGTTCCCGCGTTGAAGGTGAGCACGCCGATGTTGTTCGCCGTGGCGGTGTGGTTGGGAGAACAATCGCGACCGAGCGAGAGCACGTCCACCAACGCGTCCACCGTGCCGTTGGAGAAATCATTTGTTCCTACGGCAACTTGCGCGGAGGAAGCATTTGCACTCATGTCGCCGACAGCCCACCACTTCACACGGGTTGCGTCGCCGCCGTTGCCGCGAATGTAGGCGGACGGATTGCTGAAGGCAGGATTGAAACCCATCCACGCGGCTGAACTGGAAGACGCTTTGTCGCGACCAAACCCCATGCTGTCCACGTAAATTGCATTGGTCTGGCCGAGGAACAACAGCGACATGATGGCCGAGTTGTTGCCGGGATTGCGGCTCAACTCGATGGCGTTGGTTCGTCCCGCGAGTTGATAATTGGCGAGCGTGTCCGTGTAGCTCAACACGATCAAGTTGGTGCGCGCGAGGAACAGCGATCCGGCTTCGCGTTGGTTTGCATTGTTGGGGTTGGGCAGCGATGTCGTGCCGAGGCCGATGCGGCTGATGTTGGCGTTGAACGTGCCGAGACCGGCGAGATCGAGATTGCCGCGAGAACCGTTCACGCCTGTCGCTGTGCCTTGCTGGACGATCAGACTCGCGGCGGTGTTGCTGAGATTGAGCGTGGAGGTCAACCCGCTGATGGTGTTGGTGAGATTGCGAATGGCAGCAACGTCGCCCGGCGTGCCGACGACGAGATGGCCGTTGGTGATGTTGAGCGACGTGCCGGGCGCGATGGCGATGGTGTGAAGGCCGTTGGTCTGGCCGAATTGCAGCGAGCCGATGAAGCCCGCGAACGCGGCGTCGGCGAAATTGTTGGCGAGACCGGGTGTGCCATTCGTGCCGGCGTCAAAAAACTTCACGTCATCCGCGCCAGTGGGCACGCCGACAGACCAGTTGCCTGCGGTGGACCAGTTGGTGTCGGTGCCGCTCGCACCGGTCCAGTTGATGACTGCAGCTTGCGAGCTGGATGCTGCGGCCAACGCCGTGAGCAGTGTCAGGAGTATGCGTGAGGATTGTTTCATGTGACGTGAGTTTGTGAGGTGTTATTTGTGGGCAGGGAATCAAGATCAATCAACGATGCGACTGCGCATTGATGCGTGTTGAAGCTGTGTTGATTGCGCTTTGCATGTTCGGTGATGGGTTGACTCTATCAGCAGCAAGCGACAGAGCATCCCTGATAATCTGCAAAGGTGTTTTGAAATTCTGCGGGAGATGGACGGTGAGCAGTGTCGCCATCAACGCGAAAACTTTTCGCGATATTCTTTTGGCGACAACTTGGTGGCGCGTCTGAACGCGAACCAAAAACTGTTCGCGCTCTGGTAGCCACATTGCGCGGCCACGGTCTCCATCTTCTCTTTGCTGATGGTGAGGAGATGTTTTGCACGTTCGATGCGTACGCGTTGCAATTCGTTGCCCGGAGGCCGACCGAGTTGCGTCATGAACGCCTGATGCAAACCGCGCCGCGACATCGCCGC
>JANNAO010000168.1:0-2121 GCA_031384405.1 Verrucomicrobiota bacterium
ACCTTCGCGCGTTTCTTGATGCGTTGGCTTTGTGTGTTGCCGCTATTGCTGCTGTCGCCGCCACCGCCGCCACCACGGAAGAAATCCCGGAAACCGCGCCCACCGCCGAACTGCGGAGTCGTGGAAGAACCACTCGTGCTGCCGCCGTCCGCGAACAAACTCGTCAGCAACGTCGCCATTTCAGTCGGGTCCGCGAACTCCAGTTTGAACACCTGCACCAGCGTCGTTTCCTCCGCGCCTTGATCAATCGCTCGGATGATCTGCGCCACGCGATTTATGTTCGCGCGCGTGTCCGTCATGATGATCGAGTTGCCCGCCTCGTTCGCCGTCATCGTCGTCGCCGTCGCCACGAGCGGTTGCAAATCTTTGATGAGTTGCGCCACCTCGATGAAACGCACCGGCATAATCTGCGTCACCATCTCGTCCGTCTTGGGAATCTTGTCGGGATCGCTTTCCAGCACCACGGGGATGTCCTTCGTCTTCGCTTCGTCCTTGTTGACGATGTTGAGCGTGCGTCCGTGACGGATCGCGGCGTAACCATTCTTGTTCAACACGGAGTTCAACAAGTCCACCGCCTCATCCTTGCTCAACGGCTGATTGCTCCACGCGTCAATCTTCCCGCTCACCTTCGTGTCGAGCACGATGATGAATCCCGCCGCCTCGCTGAGATAATTCAACACGAGATCAAGCGACGCGCCGCGAAAGTTCAGGCGCAAACCCGGCTCGCCATTCGCCAGCAGCACGGGCGCATTTGTGTTTTGCGCTTCTGCGACGGCAACAGCGTTGGTGGCCGATGGGGCGTTGGTTGAAACGTCATCCGCAGCGAGCGCGGAAGCACCGGCGAGCACGCCGATGAGTGTGAGAATGGGTATCGTTTTCATTGGTTCATTTGCTGTCTGCGTTGCATCAATCGTAAAAGCACCGGGTCGGTCACGCCGCCGTTGTCAGCTTCGGGCTGGGGTTGAACAGCGGCCTCGCCGTTTTCGTTCGGGGTTTCCGCTGCCGAAGGTTCGCTTTCGACGACGATCACTTCGGGTTCGCCGCCGCCAACCATTTCTTCGCCGCCACCAGTCGAAGGTTCGCCCGGCAATCCGCCGCGCGTCCGGGTGCGTGTCGAGACGATCCGTTTGCGCGCAGACTCGCCGCCTTCGCTCAAAAACCATTCACCCTCATCCTCACGCCGCATCTGCATCCCGACTTTGAGCGAGACGCTGTTCGTGCTCTCAACGATGGTCACATGTTCGGAAGTCACCGCCGAGACTGTGTAGTCGCCGATCTTGCCGTCCGCCTGCAATGCGTGTTTGTAATCGCTCTTCGTCCCATCAAAGAACGCGAACGAACCCTTCTCGTAAGCCATGATGCCGACGAGCGTGAACGATTCCACGCGCGAGGCCGGTGTCGAACTGGCGCGAGTGTTGGTGCGCCCCGCCCCGCGCGCATAACGGTTCGGATTAAAAATGTTCCTATCGCTCACCGTGCGGAATGAATCGTAAGTCAGCTTCGCCGGAGCATTGGTGGATTGAGCGAAACCGCTCTGCGAACAAACCGCGATCATCACAATCGTCATCAGCATCCGGGCCGTCACCCAATCCCAACGGGATTGCATCATGCAGCCCAGGGTTGCGAGGAACGAGCTACCCTGGGTAACCGTCCCAAAAAGTGTTTCAACCCCAACGGGGTTGGATCGCCGTATCGAGAGCTTCGAGCGCATGGATTCAACCCCTTCAGGGTTGGTGAAATTTGAACATCCACCCAGGGTAGCTCGTTCCTCGCAACCTTGGGCTGAAAGATGGAATCCCGTTGGGATTCTCCAGAAGCGTTCCCTGTAATCATTCACTTCAGACGTTGAACGTTGAATGTTGAATGTTGAATGTTTCATCACTTGTTTTCCTCCATTCCATTCAGCACCAGCCCACTCACCTGCAATCCCAACGACAGATTCGCTCCATCTTTGTCCCGCGACGTGATCTCCACCGACTCCACCTTCAACGCCATCGCATCGCGCTCCACGTTGAACAGGAATTTCGCCAGCGTGCCGACCGTTCCCGCCGCATCCACGCGACACTGCAAGGTTTGATACGCTTCGTCGCGCTCTTGTTTCCACTGCGGCGTGATCGAGTT
>JANNAO010000538.1:0-8258 GCA_031384405.1 Verrucomicrobiota bacterium
GCACCAAGTCCACGCCCGTGATGACTTCCGTGACCGTATGCACCACTTGGATGCGCGGGATCATCTCGATGAAGAACCATTCCTTCGAGTCCTGATCGTAAAGAAACTCCACCGTGCCCGCGTTGTCGTATTTGATTTCGGAGCAGAGCTTCGCGGCGGCTTCGCACAGTTCGTGGCGAACTTTTTCTTCCAGTTCCACACTCGGCGCGATCTCAATGACCTTCTGATGCCGACGTTGCACCGAGCAATCGCGCTCGTGCAAATGAACCACGTTGCCGTGCTTGTCGCCGAGAATCTGCACCTCGATATGTTTCGCGCGCGGAATGTAGCGCTCGAGAAACACAGCGGGATTGCCGAACGCGCGGCCTGCCTCGCCCTGCGCTTCGTCCAGCAAATCCGCGAGATCGCCGGGCTTGTGAACCACACGCATCCCGCGCCCGCCGCCGCCGAACGCCGCTTTGATGATGAGCGGGAAGCCGATGTTCTTCGCCGCCTTCAACGCCTCGGCGCGATCTTCGATGGCGTCCTCTGTTCCCGGCAACACGGGCACGCCGACTTTTTGAGCGAGTGCGCGGGCGGCGGTTTTATCGCCCATGTTTTTCAACAACTCGACGCGCGGGCCGATGAAAATAATTCCCGCGTCATCACACGCCTTCGCGAAGTTTGCGTTCTCGGAAAGAAATCCGTAACCCGGATGGATCATGTCCACGCCTTTTTCCTTGGCGAGCGCAATGATGCTGGGGATGTCGAGATACGCGCCGACAGGTCCTTTGCCTTCGCCGACCACGTAAGCTTCGTCCGCCTTGAAGCGATGGATGGCGAGGCGGTCTTCTTGCGCGTAGATCGCGACGGTGCGGAAGCCGAGTTCGGTGGCCGCGCGAAAAACGCGGATGGCGATTTCGCTGCGATTGGCGACGAGCAGTTTGCGTTGGCGTGCGGGTGCGTTGGATGTGGCGGAACTCATAGATTAAACCGCGCAGATGAAACCTGATTCGCGCACGACAGGCAATCTTGGAATGGCTCTTTGTCGCATAGCGGGCGCATCTTGACACTGCCCGCAGCCGCGACTGTGGAGAAACCCAGCCGCAGCACCTTCGCAACGACAGGTCGGATTTCAACTGAATGGATTCGTCTAAAGTCTCAGGTCTGAAGCCTAAAGTCCGCGCTTCTTTTCCACCTTGCGCAATGCCCGCTCGCGCTTCTTGGTTTCGGCCATCAACAATTCCTCCGCAGTCCAGCCGCGCTCTTGCGCGTAGACGGCAAGTTCAAACAGTTCGCGGGCAACGGCTGACTTGCTGGCACGTCGCTTTGATTTCACGTCGCTCACCAACTTCGCCTTGCGCGCTTTCTTGACGAGCTTTTCCACGCGGAGCAGAGCGGGAAGATGTTTTGGGATTCCATCCAACGCAGACGGACGTTCGTGCTTGGTACCGACTTTCTCAGCCTTTTTGATCTTCTCCCAGTTGGCCCAGACTTCATCCACGTCTTTCACCTTCGTCGTGCCGAAGACGTGTGGGTGACGCCGGACAAGTTTGTCCACGAGGTGCCGCGCGACCTTCTCGAAATTAAAAATGCCGCGCTCAGTCGCCAACTGACAATGGAAAACGACTTGCAGCAACAAGTCGCCCAACTCCTCCGCCATCTCGTGGTCGTCGCGGTTCTCAATGGCGTCAATCAACTCATAGACTTCCTCGATGGCGTGGCGGCGCAGTGTCATGTGGTCTTGCTCGCGATCCCACGGGCAGCCGGTGGGCGAGCGGAGTCGGGCCATGACTTTGAGCAGGTCGTTGATGGCGGAGTTCTTTTTCATGGAGAGTTAAACGGGTGATTCGTTAAATGGTTAAATGAGCGGGCGCAGACGCGTGCGGTTGTCGGACGGTTCGGATTTAACTGATTTAACCAGTCACTCATTTAACCATTAACCCCGTCACAAAATCACCAAGTCATCCCGATGCACGAGTTCAACCCGCGCCAGCGTGCGGCTCTCAATTTCTTTCGAGCTAAACTTGGCGATGCCACGCGCGAACTCAGTCCCGTTCAGGTCGCAGAGGCGGATGACATCGCCAGCGGCAAAATCTCCTTCGCAACGCGTAACGCCCGGTGGCAACAGGCTTTTGCCAGCTTCGCGCAACGCGGTCTTCGCACCGTCGTCCACGAAAATTGCGCCCTTGGGATGATGGAAGAAAGCGATCCAGCGTTTGCGTCCGCGCAACTTCCCTTCCTGTGCGATGAACAGCGTGCCTTCGTCTGCGCCAGCCAAAATCTGTGCGAGGACATCCGTTTTCCTGCCAGAAGCGATCACGAGCGGGATGCCGGAGCGCACGACGATTTTCGCGGCCTGAATCTTGGTCGCCATGCCGCCGACAGCCGTCTCGCTCGTCGTACCGCCCGCGATCTTTTCCAAGTCCGCATCAATCTGGCCGATGGTTGAAATCACTTTCGCATTCGGCTGACCAAAATTTTCAATGACGCCATCCACCGTGGTAAGAATCACCAGCAAGTCCGCCGGCAATAACGACGCGACGAGCGCGGAGAGCGTGTCGTTGTCGCCGACTTTGATCTCGGTGAATGAGACAGCGTCATTCTCGTTGATGATGGGAACGACACCGTGACCCAGCAGCGTGACGAGAGTGTTGCGCGCGTTCAGGTGACGCTCGTGATGTTCAAGGTCGTCGTGCGTGAGGAGAACTTGTGCGACGACGAGATCGTGCTTGGCGAAAAGTTTTTCGTAAGTGGACATCAACCGCGATTGACCCACGGCGGCGCAAGCCTGCTTCTCGGCGAGATCAGCGGGACGCGTATCGAAACCCAGCGCGCCCATGCCTGCGCCGACTGCGCCACTGGTGACGACCACGACTTCCTTGCCCGCTGCGCGCAGCGCGGCAACCTGCGCGACGATCTGTTCGAGCTGCGCGGGATCAATCTGCTTCCGACTGTCCGTGAGGACGCCGGTGCCGAGTTTGACCACGATGCGGGAGACGTTTTTGAGCAATTCCGAACGCACGGCAGGTTGGTAGCAAACGACGAGCAAAGTGTCGAGGCGGGTTTGTGCAGGGCAGAACGCATCGGGTGAAGGCGTCCAATCATTTTCTTCTTTAGTGCCACGCCGTTT
This sequence comes from Verrucomicrobiota bacterium, assembly GCA_031384405.1. Taxonomy (GTDB): domain Bacteria; phylum Verrucomicrobiota; class Verrucomicrobiia; order Limisphaerales; family JADLHS01; genus JADLHS01. The sequence continues at coordinate 3,113 of JANNAO010000538.1, forward strand.
TCCCGTTCGCTTATCACATGGCTGCATTGCGCATCGTCTTCATGGGCACACCGGAACTCGCCGCCGCGAGTTTGCGTGCGCTGCTCCGCGTGCCGAAGTTTCAGATCGTCGCCGTCGTCACGCAGCCGGATCGCCCCAAGGGTCGCGACCTCAAACTCCAGCCATCGCCCGTGAAACAACTCGCGCTCGAAGCGGGCTTGCCCGTGTTGCAACCAGAGAAGGCGCGTGATGAAAAGTTCATCGCTGAACTCCGCGCATTGCAGCCGGAACTCATCGCGGTGGCTGCGTTCGGTCAGATTTTGCCGAAAGCCATCTTGGAAATCCCGCGCCTCGGCTGTCTGAATGTCCACACGTCGTTGCTGCCGAAATATCGAGGCGCATCGCCGATCCAATCCGCCATCCTCAACGGCGATGAGACCACCGGCGTCACGATCATGTTGATGGATGTGGGGCTGGACACCGGCGACATGCTCATGCAGAACGCGACGCCCATCCGCGATGAGGACAACGCGGCGACGCTACATGACAGGCTCGCAGAGATGGGTGCCGAGTTGTTGTTGGAAACAATTCACGGCTTGGTTGATGGCAAGATTCACGGGTTCAAACAGGACAACGCGCTCGCGACGCATGTGGCAAAAATCCGCAAGGAGGACGGCAACATCGTTTGGAGTCAGCCTGCCCGCGCGATTTGGAATCGCATCCGCGCATTCACGCCGTGGCCGGGCGCGTTCACTTATCTGCCCGCACAACCAAAGCCGTTGCTCTTGAAAATCTGGGGAGCAGAACTTGTTTCAGCCAGTGGCATTGCAGGAGAAGTGTTGAGCGCAGACAAGTCCGGCATCGTGATCGGTTGCGGCAAGGGCGCGTTGCGCGTGACGATTTTGCAACGAGAAGGCGGACGCCGGATGAGCGCACAGGAATTTCTTGCGGGCAATCCTTTGCCGGCAGGAACAAAATTTCAAGTGCTGAACGATCACAAGAGCTGATTTGCCCCGTCATGTTTCGGTAGGGTTTTAGTTTGTTCAGCCGTGCGCATTGGCTACGGTTTCCGTGGCTCATGTCGAAACCATTGCCACAGCGACCGCCAACGCCGCGCAAGCGATTACCCAAATCGTTCAAAGACCTCACGCCGTCGCAACACTTCAAGCCGGGTGCTTTTTTCCGCGAACTCGTCTGGAAAGCGTTGCTCACGCGCCGGCACGGCGAACACAAGCGTCCCGTGTTTCCCAAACTCAAACACAGTCAGGTGGCCATCACCTGGATTGGACATGCGTCGTTTCTCATCCAGTTCACCGATCTCAACGTGCTTGTGGACCCGAACTTCGCGAACTGGCTCTTCCTGTTGAAACGCATCAAACGCTCCGGGCTGCGGATCGAAGACCTGCCGCCGATTGATCTCGTGCTGCTCACTCATGCGCACTTTGATCATTTCCACAAACCCACGCTGCGCAAGTTGCCGCATCCGAAGATCGGTGTGATGCCGTGGGGCGTCGGCGATCTCGCTCAAAATCTCGGCTTCGCGCGCGTCATCGAACTGGAGTGGTGGGAAAGTTTCGCGCAGCGCGAATGGAAGGTGACGCTCACGCCCGGTCAACACTGGGGCGCGCGGACATTGCACGATCAACATCGCGGCTACGGTGGATTCATTTTGGAGCATCAAGGCCGTCGCATCTATCACGCGGGCGACAGCGCGTATTTCGACGGCTTCAAAGAAATCGGCAACCGCCTCGCGCCGGATGTGGCGTTGCTGCCCATCGGCGCGTATCACCCGGAGACGTTTCGCAAAGTCCACATGGGCCCGGATGAAGCGGTGAAGGCGTTCAGTGATCTGCGCGCTCAATGGCTCGTGCCCATGCACTACGGCACGTTCAAGTTGTCGTTCGAGGACATGGATGAACCCCCGCGCTGGCTGCGCGAACTCGCGCACGAGAATGGCATCAGCCAGAAACTTCGCATCCTCGAAGAAGGCGTGCCGACGGTGTTTTGAAGAGCTTCGGGGCGCGGGGCGTGATTCACGTCAAGCAAGGTCGTCTGACAGAACATTCGCCCTCCGCGAAATCACTCCTTCAAAATCCTTGCTGCTGTTTCCGCGCAGCAACATGCTTTTGCCATGAAGCGCATCTTGATCGCCCTGCCGTTGCTGGCGTTTGTTTTCAGAGTCACCGCCGCCGAATCCACCGCCGACTCGGCTCTTAAAAAATATTTCGCCCACGAAACCGCCGCCATGACCGAGCGTTGCCTCGCGAACATCAAGTCGCTTGAGGATTGGAAATCTCAACGCGCGGAGTTCCGCCGTCAGTATCAGGAGATGCTGGGCTTGTTGCCGATGCCCGAGCGCACGGAGTTGAAACCCGTCATCGCGGGCAAACTGGATCACGAGGAGTTCACGGTGGAGAAACTTCAGTTCCAGGCGTCACCCGGACTTTATTGCACGGCGAGTTTGTTTCTGCCGAAGAATTCCCAGCGGCCTGCGCCGACGATTTTGTATGCGAGCGGCCATTTTCGTTTGATGACCAATGGCATTAGTTACGGCAACAAGGCGGCGTATCAGGCGGACGGTGCGTGGTTCGCGCGGAACGGTTACGTGTGTCTCGTGCTGGACACAGTTCTCGCCGGAGAGATTCAAGGCATCCACACCGGCACACGCGACAAGGGACTTTGGTGGTGGAACTCGCGCGGTTACACGCCCGCCGGAGTGGAAGCGTGGTTCGGCATCCGCGCGCTGGATTATCTCAGCACGCGACCGGAGGTGGACACGAATCGTTTCGGCATCACGGGTCACTCCGGCGGCGGTGCGTATAGTTGGGCGGTAACAGCACTGGATGATCGCATCAAGGTCGCCGCGCCGCTCGCAGGCATGGCAGACGCGCACAGCCACATTGTTGAAGGCGTGATGGACAGTCATTGCGACTGCAACTTTCCGATCAACTACCATCGTTGGGATTTTCCGCAGATCGCCGCGCTCGCCGCGCCGAGGCCGCTATTGATCGGTGGAACGGATAATGACCGTTTGTTCAATCAGGAAAACACGATCCGCATCCACGAGAAGGTTCGTCGCATCTATAAACTGCACGATGCATCGAGCAAGCTCGGTTTGATTGTCGCGCCTGGAGGTCATGACGAAACACCGGAGCTGCAACTCGCCGTGCTGCGCTGGTTCAATCGCTTTCTCAACGGCGAGGAGAAGCCGCCTGTTGAAATGTTGGTGAAGAAATTTTTCACGCCGGAACAGTTGCGTGTGTTCACAGAACTGCCGACAGACACCATCAACACAAACATCGCAGACACGTTTGTGCCGATGGCGAAACCGGAGAAGCGTTCTGCTACCGAGCTTGCCGCTGTGTTGCGAGAGAAAGTTTTTGGCGGCTGGCCTGCGGATGATCTGCCGCTAACACCAGAACGCGCGCTGGTCTTACAATACAGCAAGCTCAATTTGACAGCTTGGGATTTCACGAGTCAACCGGGCGTCACGCTTCGGCTTTATCTAGTGTCAGACGCTTCCGCCACAAATTCCGGCCCGGTCCAACTGACGATTCTGGACGAAGAAACGGTAACGCCGTGGTTCGCCCAAGTCCGCGCTCTTGCCTGGCCACATTCAAAAGCGGGCGCAGTTGCCAGCGGTGAGTTCTCAGCCACAAACCTGCCCCCAGCCAGTCCGAACGATCTGGGAAAATTAAGCAGTGAGGTTGCTGGTGGTCGCAAGACGCTCGCCTTCTTCGCCCCGCGTGGCGTCGGGTTGACCGCATGGTCTGGCGACACCAAAGCACAAACGAAGATCCGTCGCCGTTTCATGCTGCTCGGCCAGACGCTGGACGGGATGCGCGTCTGGGATATTCGGCGCGCAGTGCAGATGATTCATTTCGTCCGCGATGCGGATGTGGCGAAGGTGGAGTTGCGAGCGACGGGACAAATGGGAGTGAACGCGCTTTACGCTTCGTTGTTTGAACCCAGCGTCCGCAAACTCGAATTACGCGACGTTCCGAAATCCCATGCGGAAGGTCCCGATTATCTCGGCGTCCTGCGCGTCACGGATGTGCCGGAAGTCATCGGGGCACTCGGCGACAAAGTCAGTGATTCAACCCGCCTGCCGAAGTAGCGGTGCTGGCGGAAGGTTGGCGCAGAAACTTTCGCTGTCAGCGAAACCCAGAATCCAATTTGGAGTTCGGGTTAACAAGGGGAAGCCATCATGAGGATTGCAGGTCATTTTGAATTTCGTCCGGGCATAAAAAAACCGGGCCAAACAGTCAGGGGGTGACCGAGAGGCCCGGGGAATTTTCGAATTGGTACTTCAGTAGTTATCTGGAGAACTCCGATGTGCGCCTGTACCCGACGCACACCGAAAACCTAAAATTTCTTCAAAGATCAATCGCAGGGCTTAATTCCAATCCTGCTTGCTGAACCCAGTTAATCACCCTTCTTAATCTGTGTCAAACTTTCTGAAAACATATTAGCAGAACTCTCGTTGGCGATTAGTCATTGGTTATTCTGATGATAAAGGCCGGAGAACAATGTCCTCCGGCCTTTTGCAAATCACGGCGGCGGTTCAGTTCATTTGTCTTCCGGTATCCGCATCCCGTAGAACGAGCGATACACGAAGATCAACGCCACAAGAAAGAAGAACGCGCCGATGCCGGTCTTCACCGTTTGATCTTTCATGGTCACGGCGATCTCGACGGCGAGCAGACCGAAGAGCGTGGTGAACTTGATCACGGGATTCATCGCGACCGAACTCGTGTCTTTGAACGGATCGCCCACGGTGTCGCCAACTACCGTGGCGGCGTGGAGATCAGTTCCTTTCTGGCGCAAATCCACTTCGACGATCTTTTTGGCGTTGTCCCACGCGCCGCCTGCGTTGGCCATGAAGATGGCTTGGAACAAACCGAAGAACGCGATGCCGATCAAGTAGCCGATGAAGAAGTAGGGATTGAAGAACGGCAGCGCGAGCGCAAAGCAAAACACGACGATGAAGATGTTCCACATTCCCTTCTGTGCGTACTCGGTGCAGATGCGGACGACTTCTTTGCTGTCCTTGTCGCTCGCGGTGGTGGCGTCGAGCTTCATGTTCTCTTTGATATAAACCACCGCACGATAGGCCCCGGTAACGACCGCCTGACAACTCGCGCCGGTGAACCAATAAATCACCGAG
>JANNAO010000580.1:0-7141 GCA_031384405.1 Verrucomicrobiota bacterium
CGCTCATGACCCCGACGGCGGGGTAGGTGTCTATGGTGGATCAGGACCAGCTTATTATCACCTTACGAACAGTGTGTATTTGCCGACAGACCCAGTGCCGAACAAGTCCATTGAGAGTTCGTGTGCCCGGTAGAATCCCACGCCATCATCATGAGTTCCATGGCTCATTCCCATTGTGTCCGCCCCGAAGACCGGCATTGAAGCCAGCATCAGGATGGTGCTTCCGATTAGTATTTGGTTTTTAATATGTTTTTTCATACGCGTCATCCTATGCCTTGCACTAGCCACTCACTATGGGGTGTAACCCGACCGTGGATCACAGGCGAAACTCGCCGAGAATTTATCGCGCTCCATTGCTGCGGAGTCGGCACAAAAAAAGGCCGTCGTGAGACGGCCTTGTATAACTGATCTTGCGGGAACGAGCGATCAGGTGCTCATGATATTTCGACCGGCAGGACGATTCTTAACCGGTCCTTTGCCACCCGGCCCTTTGGCCGCGCGTACTTTTGCTGCTGTCATTCTGCCGCCTCTGCTTTTCTTTGCCATGATGTTTTCTTTTGTTTGTGGTTTTTGATGTTACTTGTCGCCAGACACCTTGCACGCCGGGCCATCTCTACGCTATGGGGTGTAACACTAACTGGAATGAAGCGAAGCCTTCCTCGAAAAGTTCACCAGCCGCTCTGGTCAAAGAGCGGCTGGAATTTACTGGCGTGGGTGGCAGCACGACTGTTGGCTGCTGGCGGACTCGACTACGACAGCATCACCTTATGAACAGCAAGAGGCGCAGTATTCCTTGACGGCTTTTTCAATCGCCTCGCGGGTTTCGCCCGTGCGCTTTTGGATGCGACCGATCAATTCGTCCTGCTGGCCTTCGGCGTATTGAAGATCATCATCCGTGAGCGTGGCCCATTTCTGTTTCAGCTTGCCCTTGGTGATGTTCCAGTCGCCTTTGATTTCAAGTGTGGTCATAACGGTTTTGTTTTGGTTTTTGTTTTGTTGTCATTCGCCATCAACAGGACGGCAAAAGTGTTCCCGCAGGTGGCGGTTCTAAGACTCTAAGTCGTGGAGACGAATCTTCCCATGGGGTGTAACCCTGCTTTGAAAGTTGCGCGGTGTTTTGATCGAGATTTATTTGTCCGCGTTCACAATCTCAGCCTTCATGATTTAGCACGAGAGGTGACGGTTGTCCCCATTGGCCGGTGAACACGAATTTGCTCAGTCGTTTTCGCTGGCGGGGCGCGAGGTCTCGCTCTTTCAACGCATCTGGCAGCTTGGTCGGGGCGGCTTTGTATCCGATGGCAATGGCAGTCCACGCCTCGAAATGTTCCGGTATCTTGAAAATCTCCCGCGCCTTGTCCGGGAGAATGCCAATCATGTGATGGACAGAGATGCCTCGGGCTGTTGCTTCCACAACAAGATTTCCAGCGGCCAACCCCAGATCGTGAACAGCAGCACGATTGTCCTGTTTGTTCTTTGCAAATTGCAAGCTGACGACAGCCAAGACAAGCACTGGCGCGGTCTTAGCCCACGCTTGATTTGCCTCCGCAAGACAGGAGAGAACTCGTTGGAACTCTGGCGCATTTTCCCAAGTCGCGATCAGATAATTCCACGGCTGTTCATTGTAAGAAGATGCCGCCCAACGAGCCGCCTCGAACAAAGAACGCAGATCGGCGTCCGACACCGAACGGTCTTCGAAGCCATAAGGACTCCACCGTTCGGCGAGGACTTCCAGGATGGGATGGTCGGTTTTTGCTTTCTTGATGTTCATAATGGATTCCTACTTTTTGCCGCACTTATTGTTTTGGATCATTGTCCGAGTTGATCGCAGCATCTAAAAACTTGGCGAGCACCCCATCGCACCCCCGGGCCAGGGCGAAATCTTTTTCGGTGAGTCCGCCTTCATCATGCGTGGTCAGAGTCAACGTCACTTTGTTGAATCGGATATCAATGTCCGGATGGTGATTGACCTTTCGCGCCTGCCTGGCGATGCGATTGACGAAAGCGATGCTGTGCAAGAATCCTGCGAACTCGAATGTCCGAAGGATTGTATGACCGCGTTTCGACCAATCTGGAACGGCTTTCAAGTGCAGGTTGATTTCTTTGGTGGTCAAGGTTGACATAATTACGTTTGTTTTTTCTTCCGGCCAGCCCCGCTCTTTTCGCCGCCGCCATCGAGTTTGTTGACGGTGGCCCAAGCCCGCGCCTCAGCGTTCTTCGTGCTGAGGCCTTGTTTCTCGTAGCTGGCTTCGATGTGAGCCGCCTGACGTTTCTGCTTGTCCGTGTAACTGGATTTATCGCCTTGAGGCATGGTTGCCTTTCACCGGGGTCACACCATTTGTGGTCGCCGGTTTTTTTGGGAGCGGCACATCAATGCCCAGTGCTGCCGCCAGATCAATCTCATGCTCCTGCTCCTGCACGATGATCGCACGCAAGGTCGCGCTTAACGCAAATTCCCCCATCGCCTCGGCCTGCCGGATGCGTTCGCGATAGCGTCCCACCGTTTCCCGCTCATTCTCCAGATCAGCACGCAGCATTGCGACCGGGTCATTTGAAGTTTTAACCAACTTGGGTGTCACGCTGGGTATGCCACCCAGATAATCAATCTGTTTGGCGATCTTGATGGCGTGCTGCAATTCTTCACCGGCATGAACTTCCAACTCCCGTGCAATGTCTGTGTAAGCCGCGCCTTTCAGCATCTGGCTGTACACCGTGTAAGCGATGATCGCTTGGTATTCTCCCGCCAGATCCTCGTTCAACAACTGGATCATCTGTTCGCGCGTGATGTTCAAATCGGCGGTCTTGGATTGTTTGCTCATAGTGTTCTTAAAGTTGATCTGCGGCTTCTTGTTCAAGGACGTTCAGCCTTCCACGGTGAAACCGACTTTGATGGTCACCTGCCAGTGATGCACTTTTCCCTTGGTGATGTTGCCGCGTGTCTCGATCACCTGAAACCAACTCAAGTTCTTGATGGTTTTGTTGGCGCGTTTGATGGCTTTATCCACGGCATCCTCGACGGAAGTGGTGGATGTGCCGGTGAGTTCAATGAGTTTATAGACGGGGTCTTTCATCGCGGTTGATTTGGGGGTTGAAAAAGTGGGTGGTGGATGATGATGGATGATTAATTGGTGAACGTGAGCGAACGGTTCGTGAACGGCGGCATTTGGTTTGTGAACACCGGATGCCGGTTTGTGAACGGCGGCGTCTGGACGTTGAAGCGCGACATGCGGTTTGTGACTCCCGGGGCGCGATTCGTGAAGCCGGAAGCGCGGTTCGTAAATCCTGACGCACGATTCGTGAAGCCGGAAGTCATTGGCCCCGGGCGAATTGGCTGTCCGGGCGGAACAGGTTGTCCGGGCGGAATAATGGGTTGACCCGGCGGCACAGGCTGACCCGGTGGGATGATCGGTTCTCCGGGTGGAACAGGCCGCCCCGGTGGCACGGGTTCTCCAGGCGGAATGATAGGTTTTCCGGGTGGCACGGGTTGTCCGGGTGGAATGACAGGTTGACCCGGTGGAATCGGTTGACCGGGTGGGACAGCTTGCTCCAGAAGGGCTAGTTGAGTTGGCGGAAGGGGCGACCTCGGAGTCAGAGTTTGTCCCAGAGTATTCAAAAGACCGATCATGCTCAGAAGCGTCACTGACAAGAGCGTTCGCGGATTTTTAATTTTCATAAATTTTTTCCGGTCTGTTGTTGGTGTTGAGTCCCCGCCAGTGTGACGGCAAATTTATTTCCACGACTGTCGGGTTTGATTTCGACAGTCAATCCACCACCAACGTGACGGCAGCGTCGCCACGCAGGGCTTTGGAATACGGACAGGTAGTGTGAGCTTCGCTCATGATGCGTTCCGCCTGCGAAGGATCAGTTCCTGGGAGTAGCGCATGCAACTCCACTGCCAGGCGGAACATGCCTTGGTCATACTCGATCAAGCTCACCAACGCTCGCACTTTGGAATCTATGACCACCGTGCCAAGTTTTTTTGCCGCGTTGCTCAAAGCGCCGTGGTAACAAGCGGAGTACGCGCCAGCAAACAACATCTCAGGGCTGGGGCCACGTTTCTCAATGCCTTTCTCCAACGGATTCCCCAACGTGACATCCAGCAAATGATCCGGTGACTGAACGCTTCCTGAACGTCCGCCTTTGGAAATTGCTTCTGCTGTGAACAAGGTTTTCATCTGGAGTGACATTACGCACTGAATAAAACGGGGACTATGGGGTGTAACCCGACTGTGACGGTTGGTGAATCCAAACGATGGTTCTTGTGTCGGCGGCGACGCTGGTCGTAGCGTTCTGCCGGAGTTGACTGACGGACTCCGCAAGGGATCATCAAAATGTTTGAACATCGAAACAAACCGCTGCTGCCCAGAAAAGTTTTTGTCTTTCGGGTGCTCCGCAGCTTGGCACTTGCCCTTGCTATCATTGGGGCTTCACTCGCGCTGGGAATTTTCGGCTACCGTTTTTGCGCGGGGCTTTCGTGGGTGGACTCCCTCTTGAACGCAGCGATGATCCTGACCGGCATGGGGCCAGTGAACGAACTCCACACCGTTGCGGGAAAATTATTCGCCTCGTTCTATGCTTTGTTTAGCGGGGTCGTATTCATCACCGCAGTGGCCCTGTTGCTGGCGCCGGTGTTTCACCGCTTCCTCCACAAGTTCCATCTGGAATCGGACAGCCCCAACGATGATCGGAAGAAGCAACCGTGAGCGGTGGGCAAAAACGAGCGGTTCGGATTACTCCATCGCGGCCAGCAGTTCGTCCAGGGAAACGGTGGCGAAGCTCGTGGCCGAGTCACTCATCGCGTAGGGTATGATGAGTTCCCGGCCTTGCAGCAACGCGCCGCAAGTGTACACCACATTCGGCACGTAGCCCTCGCGCTCCGCTTCGTTGGGGCAGAGTAAAGGTTCACGCAACCGTCCGATGACGCGCGTCGGATCGTTCAAGTCGAGCAGGAAAGCGCCGAGGCAATACTTCCGCATCGCGCCCACGCCGTGACTCAATACCAGCCAACCCGCTTCCGTCTCAATCGGCGAACCGCAGTTGCCCAGCTTGATAAATTCCCACGGGAGGGCAGGGGAGAGCAGCACCTGGGGCGTCTGCCAGAAATGGATGTTGTCGGAAAACATCAGGAGAATGTTCTCATCGTCCTGCCGCGACAGCATCACGTACTTGCCGTTGATTTTGCGCGGGAACAGCGCCATGCCTTTGTTCTGCACGGCGGGACCGTTGAGCGTGCTGAATTTGAAATGCACGAAGTCCGGCGTCTCCAGCAATTGCGGCAACGTGATCTTGCCATCATACGCCGTGTAGGTCGCGTAGTAGGTGAAGTTGCCGCTGTCATTTTGGAAGCGAACAAAGCGCGCGTCCTCGATGCCGTTGCTCTGGCTCGGCGCGGACGGAAAGAGCACCCGCTGCGAGATGCGGCTGTCCGGCGCGAAGTTCACTTCGTAATTCGATTCTGCCAGCAGCAGAATGCCGCGCGCCGCCCACGCTGCCGTGGCGTCGGATGTATCCGTCAGGCCTGATGCCGCCAGCACGGTGTGGAGTTCCTTCAACGTGAAATCTTCATGCAACTGCGCCAGCACACGTTTGCAAAAATCATTCTGCACGCCCGCTTCCTCCAGCTTGTGGGTGAACAATCCCTTGGCGTAGGCGGCATTGGGCACGCGTTCCGGCTCGGTCACAAACGGCACGGGCGGCGTGAGCGTGATGCGATGTTGCGCGCTGACCTTGCCGGTGCGGAACGTGATCGAGGAAATGTGTCCCTCGCCCGTGGCGCGCAGACTCATGATGAAACGCAACACGCCCTTGGCCAGTCCGCTCTGATCAGGATGCGGCACGATGGACGGATTGAACAACGCCGCCGATTCCGGCGAATACTCGTGCGTAAAGAAAGCCCCGATGAGCATCTGCCGTTCGGGGGATGTCGCCGCGTCGGCTTCGAGATGAATCTTCACCTGCGCGAAACGTTTGCGGAAAAAATCCTCCACCCGCTCGTGTCGGTCAGAGAACTCACCGATCACCTGCGCAAGCAACCTAGCAACTTCCTCCTCCGGCAAAGCCATGACTCGCGCGACAATGCGCCGCGAGATGTCATCCGTGCTGGGCCGAAACGGACGCAGCAGCACACGCGAACGATCCGGGATCAGCGTTGGCCCGATGCGTTTGGCGTGGAGAATGGTGGTTTTCAAAATATGTGGTAACTACGCGGCGCGGTGGAATGGATGGATGACTTTTGCATCAGATGCAGTCTCACCTGCACGGACGGGAAAGCGAGGATTGATTCCGCAGTGTCCTAATTCGTGTAGGGCACGACGTAAGGAGTGCTTCCCGGAACGCCTCGTCACCTCGTCGCCTACAAATTTCACTAGGCGCATCCGCGCTCGGTAATCCGTTTGCGCTATTCACTCAACTGGCTCTTTGAAACTGGTGAGCGTGTTTTGCAACGCGCGCTTTTCGGCGAGCGCGAGCAGGAAGGCCAGCGTGGATTCTGCACCTTGATTCTGGCTCAACCGATCCACATGCAAACCATCGCGACAACCACCCGTGCCCGCATCGTAGAGCGCGAGGCCCAGATCGTTGCGACCGAGAAACCACTCGAACGCGCGCCGCGCTTCCGCGACCCAGAACGGATCGTTCGTGGCGTGATACGCTTCGATGCAGGCGGACACGGTGGCTTGCGCTTCGATGGGTTGCTGGTCGAACTGCGCGGGCGACTGGCCACGTTGATAAAATCCATTCGAGCCGATGGGGCGGAAAGCACCAGTCGGAGAAGTCTGCACCTTGACCAGCCAGCGCAATGTTTTCAGACCGAGTTCGAGCATCACAGAATTATTCAGGCAGCGCCCGTTGAGAATCATCGCGTGCGGTAGTTTGGCGTTGGCGTAGGAGGCGACTTCTTCAAACCAATGCCACTCATCTGTGGCGGCGTCGGCGTAGCGTTGCATGAGTTTGGCGGTGAGCGTTTCGCGGATATGGTTCGCGCGCCGGTCGCCGCTGAAGCGCCGGAGATATTCGTCAATGCCGATGAGTGTGAACGCCCACGCGCGCGGCGAGGTGAACCCGGCAGCCACGGGTAACGCCAGTTCAAACAATTCCGCCGCGAGCATCTGAAAACTGCCTTGCCCGGCTTGCGACACGCACAACC
>JANNAO010000588.1:0-1749 GCA_031384405.1 Verrucomicrobiota bacterium
GAAGTGGAAGTGCAGAACGTCTCGAAGCTGCGCCTCACGCTCGCCAAGGCCGGCCCGGCGCGTATCCGCGAGATCGCGGTCTATGAATCCAAGGACGCGATGGTCGGCGCGGGCGTCAAGGGCAAGTCCCAGCCGACAGTCGCGGTGGACCGGACGAAACATCAGGTCGCGGTGAACCAAGTCGGCTACGAGACGCGGAAGCCCAAGCGTTTCACCGCGCCGTTGTCGCCGGATGGAACAAAGTTTTCCCTGCGCGCGGCAAACGCTACGCAAGTTCTCCACCAAGGCGAGATTCGCGGCGGCGTGGGCGACTTTAGCGCGTTTCGCCCGGCGGATTCGACCAACCGCTACGTCATCGAAGTGCGCGGCGGCGCGCTGAAGGATGGCGCGAGCGATCCATTTCTGATTCGCGGGAATCTTTATCAGGAGCAGTTCTGGCAAGCGGCGGTGGATTTTCTGAATGACTCCAGAGCGGTCGTAGGCACGCATCCGAGCGCGTATGGCGGTTGTCCGTGGCGTGATGGGACGTATTACGACGCGATCATTCCTTCGCTGGTTTTGTTTTACCTCGCGGATCGAGCCACGATTGATGCGATGCCGCGTCAGATAAATTGGGCGGCGGAGAAGGCGCGCGTGTTGAGTCCCGAGTTCAAATTCGACGCGAAGACTCCCTGCTCCGAAGGCGTGATGGATGCAGTGCGGAATTATTATCAGCTCGAACCACCGAAGGCCGACGCGCCGGACGTGGTGAAGCTCATCCACTGGGGCGCGGGTTATTATCTGGTGAACCCGGCGACGCGCGATCCCAGCGGCGACCCGGACAAGCTGAAGATTCACGCGCAGACCGTCGAGCAGGTGGCCTACGTCGTCTGGGCGTGGCCGGTGCTGAAGCAATGGCTGCCGGAATCGTTCTATGTGAAGTGCCGCGACTTCTGTTTTGCGAACTGGCAGCCATCGCTCGAAATCAGCCGGTGGTGGAATCCTGCGACCTACATTTCGTTCAACGACAAATCGGAGAAGAATCCGATGGGTGGCGTGCTGCATCCGTTCAAGGGCCGCCACGCGCCGGGACATTCCATCGTGCCGAATCTGTTGATGCACGAGGTTGCGAAACGCGAAGACCGCGCCGACGCTAACACTTACCTCGAGGCGGCGGTGGCGCAGGCGGACTGGTGCGTAAAGAATCTCGATTGGAACGAGCCGCGCACGACCAAGGGCCAGCGCATGAGCGAGCATCGGACGATTCCGAATCTCGTCTGGCTGCTGCAAAAGTATCCGCAGGCCGCGCCGCCGGGATTGAAGGCGAAGATCACCGAGTGGGCAAAGGTCGCCGTCAGTCGCTCGGATAACTTCTGGGATTTCCGCCGCTACGATTTGGAGAACGAGTGGACGATTCCCAAGCTGAACGATGTGGGCAATTCCTTGAGTCTCCCCGCCATCGCGCTGGCCGCGTCGTGGGTGGTGGACGATGCGAAGCTCAAGCAACGGCTGGAGGAAATCGCGTTTGCTTCCGTGGATCACGTCTTCGGTCGCAACCCGTGCCTCGCCGCCGCGCCGGATCATCCTGAAAAAGGATTTCCCGAAATCGAACGCGGCTGGCCGAAACACCATCCCGAGAACGTCTGTGCGCGGCTGGAACTTTGTCGCGGCAACATCGCCAGTTTGCCCGGCAGCGAAATGTATCCGTTCAATCCGTCCGATGCGTATCGTCATGCCGAGGGCTGGGTGAATTACGGCGCGAGTTGGTGC
>JANNAO010000015.1:0-10685 GCA_031384405.1 Verrucomicrobiota bacterium
CGCGGCTGTGTCGAAGACCAGCCGCAGCAATGTGATAACGCTGGGACTTTGGATTTGCTGGAGACTCCAGTGCTTTCCTACCCGCTGCGGCTGGTCGAGGACGACACAGCCGCGCTCCGACGGAGTCGTTATCGGAGGCAGTGTCAAGATGCGTCCGCTCATAAATGCTGTAGCGGCACTCTGTGAGTGCCGTCGGCTCTTCTATCACGAGAAAAACGGCGGTCATAGACCGCCGCTACAATTGTGTTCGGATTTTTGAGATGGCCGCTGAACGGGATCAATCTTTTGCCGAAGCGGAAGTCACGTCCGTCGCTTCCACGCCGCGCGCAGTGACCTTGTTTTTTGAAGCCTCCACCTTGACGTAATGCAGCACAACAGGGGCGAGGATCATGCCGGGGATTCCCATGAGCTTCTCGCCGATCACGATTCCGAGCAGCGTGAGCCACATGGGATTTTTGATGCGGTCACCGATGATTTTGCTGTTGAGGAAGTATTCCAGTTTGTGGATCACCACCAGATAGACGAGCGCAATCAACGCCATCTTAGGCGACGTGGTGAAGGCCACGCCGCAGATGAGACAGTTGCTGATGATGTTGCCGATGATGGGCAACAGCCCGCACAGGAACGAGAGCGCGATCAGCGTGGTGGTGTAACTGAATCCGTTCCAGATGAGGAACACGGCGGTCAACGTCGTGTTGATGGTGGAGATGATGATCTGCGCGCCGATCACGCGGGAGAAGCTGCGATAAAACGTCCGCACACGAGTAGCGAGTTCGCGCACCACCGTGGCGTAAAGACTATCCGGCATCGCCTGCAAGTCCGCCTCCGTGCCCCAGCGCGCGCTCAGATACATGCTCACCGCCACCACCAGTCCGATCAGGAACATCGCGATTTGCAGGATCGCCGTTTTCAGATAACGCCCGAAGTTGGCGACTTGATCTTGAGATTCTTGGACCAGCAGCGTCTTCGCGCTCGCATAATCCGTGAACGGCAGTTCGATGTGTTTGCTCTCGGCGTAATTGACGATGGCAGGAATGGTGTCGCTTGCGATCTTGGGCAACGTTTCCTGCGCCCGGTTCAAAACGAAGATCAATCCCCAGATCGCTCCCACGACGACGATGAAATAAATCGCCACACCCACCACCTTGTTCTTGCGGATGCTGAACATCTGGAGCGCGAAGTAACCGAACAGCACCGTCAACACCAGCGTGCTCAGGTGCAACCAACCGATCAGCACCAACATTAACGCCATCGTTGCGTAGGAGATGCGGGCCGGCAGAGACATGGTGGTGGGGATCATCGTATGCGGGCGAGCAGCCAATCGCGCAGCTCGGAGATTTTCAGACGTTCCTGTTTACCGTCGTCGCGATAACGCAGCGTCACCGTGTCGAGCAACTCCGGCTTCTCGCCCAGCGTGTCGAAATCAATCGTCACGCAGAACGGCGTGCCGATCTCGTCCTGACGGGCGTAGCGTTTGCCGATGCTGCCGCCCTCGTCGTAATAGACATTCATCCACGGACGCAACAGGTCGCGGACGGCCTGTGCCTTGGCCACGAGTTCGGGCTTGTTCTTGAGCAACGGGAAGATGCCGACCTTGTAAGGCGCAACGCGCGGATGGAACTTCAACATCACCGTCGTCTCGCTCTTGCCCTTCTCGTCAGTGGTGGTTTCTTCGGAGAACGCATTCGCCACCAGCGCAAGGATCAAACGATCCACGCCCGCACTCGGTTCGATGACGTGCGGGATGTATTGCCCCTTGGCCAGACCGTTCGCGTCCTCGGTTGCGAGTTTCGCGGCAGGCTCGGCTTCGACGCCGGATTTCGTCAGATAGTTTTTGCGGTGATCGTAATAACGCTTCCACAGCGCGTCTTGTTTTTCCTTGGGCAACTTGCCCCACGCAGCGCGAAGTTCGTCGTCGAACACGCCCATCGGCTTGGTGGAAAAACGCTGATGTTGGCTCAGATCAAAATCACTGCGCGCGGCGATGCCTTCCAACTCGTCGCCTACCACGTTGCCCTGCTCGTCTTTTTTGCTGAACGGGAATTTGAACAAAATATCCGTGCAGGCGCGGGCGTAGTGCGCCAGTTCCGCAGGCGTCTGCCGGTGAAAACCCAGCGTGTCGCGAGAGAGGCCGATGCCTTCGTAGAAACGCACACGCTCTTCCACCCAGTATTGATGCCACGCCTGCCAGCCCCAGTTCGGCTGCGGCTCACCCGGATGTCCGGTCTCAGGAACAGTCGCCACGCTGCCGTGGATGGCTTCAATCGCCTCGTCAGGCTTGATGAAGAACTCCAATTCCATCTGCTCGAACTCGCGCGAGCGGAAGATAAAATTACGCGGCGTGACCTCGTTGCGAAACGCCTTGCCGATCTGCCCGATGCCGAAGGGCACCTTTTGCCGCGACGTATCCAGCACGTTCTTGAACTGTGCGAAGATGGCCTGCGCGGTTTCCGGGCGGAGATAGGCGACGCCTTCCTCGCTTTCGATCGGGCCAACGTAAGTCTTGAACATCAGATTGAATGGGCGAGGTTGGCTAAGTTCTGCGCCGTTTTCAGGATTAAACCTTGTTGTTGTGCTTTCTTTTTGGGTTCGCTCATCAAGCAGAACGGGATTCTTCAATCCACGCATTTCGTAAAACTTCTTCGCGACAACGCGTGCGCTTTCGGGATTTTTTCCAGCCGGTAAGAGCACAGAGAAAGGTTCTTTGTGATGAGCAGGAATGATTACACCGGAATCACCTTCCGCACCCGAATAGGAATAAATTACGCCGCCTTGAGGATCAATTTGGTCGGCTCGAAACCGCTTTTTTGTAATCGGACACTCCACCATCAAATCTGCAAACGTCGCGACGTGGCCAGATGCCTTCCAGATTTCCGGCGACATGATAATCGTCGCTTCCAGTCCAGCCACGTCATCGCGCTGTCGGGTTATGGTGTTCCACCAGAGTTCCTTGACGTTGCGCTTGAGTTCCGCCCCTAGCGGGCCGTAATCCCAAAAGCCGTTGATGCCACCGTAGATTTCAGACGACTGAAACACAAACCCGCGCCGCTTGCAGAGCGACACGATTTTTTCCATCAATAAATTATCTTTAGTCTCGGCCATATTGCGTGGGGAGTGTTTGCCAGCCGCGCGGTGATGTCAAGGTGAGGGCAAAATCGCGCGTTGAAGCTGTGGATTGAGGCTTGGCGTTGGTCGTCATTTGCTCCCCGGCTTTACGGCGGGAGTTTTCGCCAAGTCAGGCGGGAGGTTGGCGGGATCAAACGTCTCCACTTGCAGCGCGATCAGGCTGAACGTCGGCACGCCGAGGTTCACCGCGCCGTTCGAGCGATCCACCACCATGCCGACACCTGCCACCATTCCGCCGTTGGCGCGGACAATATCAATCGTCTCCTGCACGCGACCGCCCTTCGTCACCACGTCTTCCACGATGAGAATCTTTTCGCCGGGCGCAATCTTGAAGCCACGGCGCAACACGAGCTTCCCCTCTTCCTTCTCGACGAAGGTGAATCGCAAACCCAGTTGTCGCGCGACTTCCTGGCCGATGACAAGCCCGCCCATCGCTGGCGCAACCACCGTGACCGCGCCGAGCGGTTTAAGTTTTATCGCCAACGTCGAGCCGAGTTTCTCGACGATGGGCATTTGCTGGAGCGCGAGCGCGCATTGAAAGAATTGACGGCTGTGCAATCCGCTGCGCAGGACAAAATGCCCTTCGAGCAGTGCGCCCGTGTCGCGGAAAACCTGGAGAACTTCGTTTTGAGTCATCGTGCAGGGAGTTTAGAGAACGCGCCGTGCGTGACAAGTTTCGCGTTGGAAGCGGGTGTGACTGGAAACGGGGATCGGATGGTTTCTTAATCTTAATCTTTTCTTAATCCTGATCCTCCTCCGGGGCGCATTAAGAAACCGAACCTGTGACCGCTACTTCCAACCACACGTCCCGGATTGCGCCCAGTCCGTGAATTCTGAATCGTATCTTGCACGCCAATTCACCGGCGCATTTCCTTGTCGCTCGGCAGCAAGTTTGTCACGCTCGCCGGGATGTTAAGTCGTGCAATTATTGTTCTCTGTCTTCTCGCGCTCCCGGTGCGAGGTGTGGAATTGGTTTTGGACCTGGGCGAAGCAGGCGCGGAGCAATCTCCAGCCGGTTTCACCAATGTGGTCGCGGGTGAAGGTCAGCCCGGTTTGTGGCTCGCGCGTGTGGATAAATCCCTTGGCTCGACAAACAACATCGTGCTGACCCAGACGCGGCGGAATGTGAAGGATGAACATTTCCCCATGTGCATCTATCAGCGGGAAAAGTTTGATGACTTCACGCTGACGACAAAATTCAAGATCGTGGACGGGCTGGTGGAGCAGATGGCGGGAATCGTGTTTCGATTTCAGGACGAGAAAAACTTTTACGTCATCCGAACCAGTGCGCTGGGCAACAACATCCGCTTTTACAAAGTCGTGGCGGGCATCCGCAGCCAGCCCATCGGCCCGTCATTGCAGGTGAAACTCGATGAGTGGTACGAGTTGAAGATCGAATGTCGCGGCAACAAAATTCGTTGCTGGCTCAACGGACGCGAGGCGATCCCGGAGTTGACGGACACGAGCTTCGCTTCCGGCAAGATCGGGTTCTGGACGAAGTCGGATTCCGCGTGCCGCTTCACCGAGACGCGCATCAACTACACGCCGCGTGAACCGCTCGCGGCTGCGCTAGTCCGCGACAGCATGAAGATCAATCCACGGCTCGTGGGGCTGAAGATTTACGTCAGTGACGAGAAGGGTGAGCCGCGCATCATCGCCAGCAAAGACGAAACGGAAGTCGGTTTGGCGGGTGGCGATTCCGAGCGTGGCGCGATTACGGGCGGTCATGTTTTTTACGGCAGGGAGAAGGACGCAGTGTCCGTGGTGCAACCATTGCGAGATCGTAACGGCGAACCCATCGCCGCCGTGCGCGTGGTGATGAAGGCTTATCCCGGTCAGATCGAGCAAGCGGTCTTGCAGCGGGCGAACCCCATCGTCAAAGAGATGCAATTCCGCGTGCAGTCGCTGGAAGAGTTGCGGTGAAACTTAACCACTGATCTTAATGCCTTTCGACAATTACAGGGCAGGCGGGCAGTGGATTCGGCGGAGCGCCGGTCTGTGACCGGCTTTGCAGCGGGAAATTTCGGTCAGTGTGTTGTTTCCACGAATCGCGGCAGCCTCGCATCCGCCAACCCAAAAGCCGGTCACAGACCGGTGCTCCTTTCGGGGATGAGTGAAGATTAGCGTAGATCAGCGGTTCACTTGGCCGCAGGTCAGAACGTGATCCCGATGGACGAGCGTATCTGAAATTCGTTTTGATCCACGGACGGCGCGGGGTCGGTATCGTAGAGATCAATCACCGTGAGATTTAGCGAGAGATTTTCAATCAACTTGTAGCTGAACGTGGAGTCGAGGCGGAAGCGGAACTGGCTCATGTCTTCTGCGTTCGCGAAGAACTCAAATCTCTCGGTGAACGACAAGCGTGGAGCGATCTTCCAGGTGGCGTCCTCGGCCACGCGGACGAAGATACTGTCAACATTCCCGCCCGCGCTGCGGAGTTGGACTTGATAGTTCACGCCTGCTTCGACATCGAAATCAAACGCCGGAGACCGGATGAGATGATAGCCGAGGCCGGGGCCGACTTCGTAATGGGCGTCAATCTTCCGTATCTCATCGTAGCCGCCTCGCCCGACATTGTAAGCGTAAGTGCGGCTGTCCAGATCGAAGTCCGTCTTCACGCTGCCAGTCATGCGGTTCGCGGATTTCACGCTTTCCGTCTCGCCGTAATCCGCGCTGTAATCTCCGAACGTGCGAAAATATTTCTTCGGATCGCTCTTGTAAGGTTGTTCGTACGAACCTTTGATGCGGGCGAAGATCATTTCGCGGTCACGCGCGCCGTATTGGATGTCTGAACCGAGTTGGACGCTGCCGCGAATGCTTTTGGGCGGAGGCGTCGCGGGTTTTGCAGCGGTTCTCTTCGGTAACTGTGCGGCAGGCTCAGTCTCTGGTGCGGTGTAAAGAGTCTCGCCGTCCGGGGAATCAAATCCGCTGATGGTCGAGATGGGCAGCGCGAGGGATTCCGCCCAAGTCGTGGCGAGGATGACGTGGTTGGTTTCCTGCGCGAGTAATCGTCCTGTGATGCGGTCACCATTTCTGAGTCGAACCAAAACCTCCTCAGCCACGCCTCGCACTGGCAATGCTGCCAGCCAGAGCGCGGCAACTGTCAGTGCGAAGGCGGTTGGAAAAAATTTATGGCGTTTGCGGAGCAGCATCGGTTTCAGTCAATTTCAGCGCGGGCAAGTCGTTGTCCGTCGGTAAACGCAGGCCGCCCACCACGCGGAATTTCCCATCCTCATCGCCCACCAACTTCGGTCGCCCACCGGCGATCTCGTGTGTTTGACGCACAACAATCTCTCCGTCAGGCGTGATCACCGCGTAGAGATAGCCACGCGCCGTGTGTTGGTAGAGAACGTGCAAGTTGTTGGAGCGATCAATCTGAGTATCCGGCTTGCTGATGGAAACCATCTGGCCGATGGGGACGACTTTGATCACGCTTTCGTCGTCCACATCCGTGATGCGCAAATAAAGCCGGAGTTGCGCGCGCAGATAATTTGCCTGCTCCAACGAATACCGGCGGACTTTCGGCGCGCTGTTCGTCACACCTGCTGCCAGTGGTAATCCAAATTCCTGCGACCAAATCTTGGCACCGTTGACGACGTCAAATTCCTTGGGCGCGGTGGTGATGGTGGAATCCCACGCCTTCACGCGAACATTGGCGATGATCCGATAGCGACCGTTGCGGTCGAGGGAAAAATGCGGCGCGAGGTCCACGCGCCGGATACCGGTCTGGCCGGATTCGAGGATGAATTCTCCCTGCACCGGCGGGTCGCTCAACTTGGCGATGACATTGCCGCCGCGCTTTTCAATGCTGAAGGAGAGCCAGTCCGCGTCCTCGCCCATCTTCAACTTCTGCCCGGAGCGATTCGTGACGCGCACAGCAGCGGGCACGGGTTCACCCAACAGGAAGTTTTCCTGAGTCATCGTGATCTCCGCCGTCACCTGCGCGGGCGCGAGTGAGAGCGACGTGAGCAACACCAGGATTGTGCTTAAAAGTTTTTTCATCCAGTCACTGTAGGCAGGCTACCCGGTCAGGCAAGCCGCAAAACCGGAATGCAGACGGACGAGCTGGGATTTAATTCAAGTAAGGCCGAAGAAAAAATCTCAGGGATGCACCCGAAAGGAGCGCCGGTCTGCGACCGGCTTAGGTATTCTGAACGAGAGATGTTGTCATCCGCGTTTTTCAAACAGGCATCTGCGGGTTTGCGTGCGCCCAAAGCCGGTCACAGACCAGCACTCCGCCAAATCCGCTGCCGCCCGTCATCCGTTCAAGCCCGCTCACTTCGCCTGCGGGAAAATCTGGTAGAGCAACAGATAGATCACCACGCCCGTCACGGACACGTAAATCCAGATCGGCCACGTCCAGCGGGCGATTTTTTTGTGAGCGTCAAAGCGTTCGCGCAGGGCGCGGCTCGTGGTGATGAGCACGAGCGGCACGATGGCAAACGCGCCGAGCAGATGCGTGAGCAGGATCACCAGATAGATCGGCCTGAACCATGCCGGCTCCAGAAACTTGGTGTGCGCCTCGCCGTAGACCTGTTTCATCTTGTAGTGATACGTGAGATAACACGCGAGGAACACCGTGGAGGTCACCAGCGCGCCGATCATGCAGTTGCGGTGCGCGATCTTGTTGCCGCGTTTGATGAAGATGAAACCCGCCGTGAGCAGCACGGTGCAACATCCGTTGAGGCAGGCGTTGACCGCTGGAAGATCGGTGAATGTCATCAGATTAAAAAATTAGTTTAGCCACAAAAAAGCACAAAAGACGCAAAGAAATTGAATTGAAACGGCTTTGTTTGGCGATGAATCCATTCGCTCGACAGGTGTCTTTCTCGCGGGATGATTCTGTTGCCTGTTCCTTCAGCTTTGTGCTTCTTGTGCTTTTTTGTGGCAATTCAAAAGCCGGATTTAGGTTTATTCGCGCTCCAGTTGTTGGATCGCAGAAATGATCGCGGGCTGCATGTTCGTCCACTCGATGCCTTCTCCGCCCGTCTCGAAGCCTGCATGGATCGAACCTTGTTTGTCCACCATCCCACGCAGCCGCCCCTGTTTGTCCACCAACACAAAGATCGTGCTGTGGATGAAAAGATCATCCGCGCTCGTCCGCGATTCCGGTTTCGTTTCCATGGCCACGAGCTTGAGGCTGTCGCCTGCGAGCGCGGCGATGCCGAGTTTTGATCCGGTCAAAAACTGCCAGCGCGCCGGGTCTGCGCCGAACTTGTCCCCGTATTTCTTCAACACCTCCGGCGAATCGAACTCCGGGTCCGTCGTGAGCGAGATGAGTTTGGCCTTGCTGTCTTTCGGCAACGCCGCTTGAACAGAAGCCATCTGCCGCGTCATGCGCGCGCACGGGCCGGGGCAGCGCGTGAAGATGATGTCCGCGAGCCAGACCTTGCCGCGCAGATCATCCAACGTAGTGACGACGCCGTTTTGATTCGTGAGCGAGAACGGCGCGACATCGCCGATGACGGGCAAAGACACGGCTTTGGGTGCGTGCGGTTTCAACCGCTGCAACACAACGCTGCCTGCGATAATGAGGATAAGGAGCGCGACGCCGATCCAGATGGTGCGGAAGGGGCGTTCGGTAGTTTGATCCATAGCGGAAAAAGTTTGCTCAGAACCCGTGTTCGGCGCAAAGCAAAAGGCGAGACTCGAAACGGACTGAATGTGCCTGACGCTACGGACTCACGGCAGCACGCCGCGATAATACCGCGTGCCCGGACTGCCCGGCGGTGTGTTCGTGAAATCCCACCGGCTCGTCGCGAGCGTGTTTGTTGCGATGGATGTCCACGCCACGAGATCAGTCGAGTTCTGCAAGATCACCGTTTGTCCTGCTTCGCCATTCACGCCAATGCGATACTGCGTCGCGTTCAGCTTCACGATGTCCAATGTCGGCGGTTGGCGCGGTGCGATGACTTCCACGGCTTCCGGGGCGTAAAGATGGCGCGTGCGTCCGCCACCGGTGATGGTCGCCAGCACCGTGTAATTCCCCGGCGCGACATTCGTAGCCGCGAGCGTCAGATTCGTCGTGCTGAAACTGACGAAGCCCGCGCCAGTGCCAGGCACGATGATCTCTCGCAGCAACGTCTGATTCGTGTTCAACGGATTCAGGTCGGTGTCGAGATGGATGCGAATGGTGGCGAGGCTCGAGCCGGGTTGCGCCCATTGGTAATAAAACTTCACCGGCATCCCTTGGCCCTGCTCGACGCGATTGGTGGTCGTGCGATTGAATTTCACCACGTTGGGCCACGCGCCGTTGTTGGCCGGCAACGCCGTGCGATTGTTCGTCACGCCCGCGCCCAAGTCCCACCATTGATTGTATCCATCGCGGATCATCTCAAACCCGAGGCCGACTGGTTGCACCGTGCTGGAGCGATCTGCGCCGCCGATCAGGCTGTAGATGAAACCCGCGCGTGCGCCCTGAGTTTCGTAGGCCGACCACCACGCCGTCCGTTGCGCCGCCAGCAACGACACCTCCGCGTCGCTCGTGGGCGTGTTGGTGTTGATCGTGCCGTGATACCAGAGATGCACGTCTGAATGCGCGCCACCGATGCCGCCATAACCGCCAGTTAAACTCGTCAGCTTGCGCACGAACGCGCCCGCCACCGATTGACCGAACACAAAGAAGTCCGAGTTCTGCCAGTAGTTATCATGGAACAACACGTTCTCGTAAGTGTTCATCAGCGCATCAATCGCTGCATAGCTGCCATCGAACGGAAAGCCCGGCGCGTTCATCGGATGCGGATCGAGCGTGGTCAGGTGATCTAGCCAGATGCCGTTCGTGCCCAGCAACCGGCTCACCTCGCACAACAGCGACCCGCCGCGACTGTGCCCGATGAAGTGCAATGGAAACTCCGCCAGCGCATGACCGCCGAGTTCAGAGATGAAATTTGTGTTCAACAACGCCGGAAGAACGAAGCCCGCCACCTGATACGTGTTGTAGGAATTACCGTCCGCCAGATTGCTCCAATTCAGTTTGACGATGACCTCGCCTGATTGGGAATTGGTGGGCGCACCGCCCGCCGTGCGTGTCGCGCTCAACGTGAATCCGCCGCCGCCCGCTGGCACGAATGTCATGTTGTAGATGGAAAAGTTCGTGCCGCGAAACCCCGGATGCACCGGCACATTCGTCGCCATGCCCGTGACCCAACCCGTCACATTGCCGTTCAATCCGTGCGTGATGACCGTGACGCCCGCCGCCGCTCGCGCCGAGCCGCCGAGCCACAGTGCAACCAGCACCGTGACACAAACGACCGCGCGTTGTGGGGAAAACGGGATCACACCTTCCACTCGAATGTTGGGGCTTTGACCAGTTGATAATTTTTGTCCAGTTCCGGCTGGAGCAGAATCAACGCGGCGATGCGGCGGGCCATGTGGGTGACCTCGCGCGCCTCGTCTGGCGTGAGCGCGCGACCGAGCAAATCAAATTCCCGGTAGCTCAACCACTTCTTGATGACCTGATAGCCGCCGATGGTGTAGTCCCAGACGCGTTCCGGCACGTTGCTCCAGCAGGCGGCTTCGTTCAGGAAAACGTCATGCGTGGATTGGCCGAGCAAATCCGT
>JANNAO010000034.1:0-2053 GCA_031384405.1 Verrucomicrobiota bacterium
CCGATGTGGACTACGCTCACCAACACACCCGGCATCGGCGCGCCGTCGTTCATCTACGACAGCGAGCCGCACTCGGTGAAACGGTTCTATCGCGTGGTGCAAGAGCCGGCTGGCCCGTAATCAAAAACCGCTTCGTCCCCAAGCCCGGTCTCGAAAGAGGCCGGGCTTTTTTGGAGTGCGGTGACTCGTCACCGCTTTACCGCTTTGGCGACTTGTCGCCAAAGCAGAGCCGCGCAGAGCGGCGCGTCGAAGATCAAGGACGCTGCTCGCACACACGATGGCGACAAGTCGCCTGCCGAAAGCGTGGACAAGTCTACGCACTCAAAATCGGGGGTGTGATTAAAGACGGGTGAGGCACTGCGCCGCTTGCCCCGGAGCGCGGACGGTCTCCGTCCGCAGCGCGCCGCCACAGCGACACGCATAGAAACTTTCATACGTCTTTCGCTGTCCACGCGCTGCGAGCGAGGGACCGCTCGCGCTCCGTCATCTCCTCTCACCCGACTTTAACCACACCCCAAAATCGGAAACCACCCAATTGAATCTTGGCACTCCGGAGTCATTCTGTTTATCTGGCCGCGCCCGAATGAACATCCAACGCGCCGCCACACTTATTCTCACGACAGTTCTCTGTCTGGCCGCGTTTACATCCCGTGCAGGTGAAGAGCCATTCTTCGTTGTTGAATCCCTCGATACGAATAGCCCGGTGCATTACGATTTCAAAAACAAGCGCGCCGTTGCCACCAAGGGCGTGAAGGTCACCTTCGGCCACCCCATCTACGGAAAAGGAATCCTCATCGCCGACACAGCCGAGGTGGACTTGGAGAATTGGATCATCGCTGCCTCCGGCAACGTCCGCATCCAACGCGATGAAATGGTCTGGTCCGGCGACGACATCCGTTACAACGTCAAAACCCGGAAGATGGAAGCCGTCCAGTTTCGCGCGGGCCGATCTCCCGCGTTTGTCACGGGGAAAAATCTCACCGCCGATGTCTCCAACAATACCTACACCGCGAGCAATGCTTACATCAGCACAGATGACGTCGCCAATCCCACCACACGCATCCGCGCCAAAAGCATCAAGATCGTTCCGGGGAAATATTTTGAAGCGCGCAACGCTGTCCTCTTCGTCGGCAACGTTCCGATGTTTTATTTCCCATTCTACACGCAACGTCTCGACGGCAAGGGCAACCAGTTCCGGTTCGTGCCCGGTTATCGCAGCCGCTACGGGCCGTTCCTCAAGAGCAGTTATGATTGGATCGCCAACGATCATCTCGATGGAGAAATCCACGCGGACTATCGGCAGAAGCGCGGATTCGGCGGCGGGCCGGACTTCAATCTCCACCTTGGTCGCTGGGGCGAGGCTTCGCTCGAATACTATTTCCTCAATGACCTCACTCCGGAGCGCGACAATCTCGGCTTCGACATCCCGTCCAATCGTCAGCGTTTCCGTCTCGGCTACGACGCTGTGCCGTGGACGAACTTGAACGTCAAAGCCGTCATCGGTTATCAGAGTGACGAGCGCATCCTGCACAACTTCTTCGAGAGCGAGTATCGCGCGAATCCCCAGCCGTCCACATTTTTTGAAGTCAACAAGACCACGGACAACTTCAGCCTCGATGTGTTGGCGCAACCGCGCGTGAATGAATTCTTCGAGACCGTCGAGCGTTTGCCCGACGTGCGGCTCACCGGCTTTCGCCAACAAGTTCTCGAGACGCCGCTCTACTACGAGAGCGAAACCTCCGCTGGATTTTATCGTCGCCGATTCGCCATCACCAACAATGTCGCCTCCGGTCTGGATTACTCCGGCGCGAGAGCCGACACGTATCAACAGCTCACGCTTCCGCAAACTTACTTCGGCTGGCTTAACCTGACGCCGCGTGTCGGCGGGCGTTTGAGTTATTACGATGATCCCAGCGGGGCTGGGGCGTTGGCCAACGATGAATCTTTTGCACGCGGCATCTTTAACACTGGTGCGGAACTCACCTTCAAAGCATCGCAGACCTGGAACGGCACACGCAGTCGTGTGCTTGATCTCGACGGCGTGCGACACATT
>JANNAO010000182.1:0-24874 GCA_031384405.1 Verrucomicrobiota bacterium
AAAGAGTTTCGCCGCCTGAAGCCGTCGGTTCTCCATCTGCTTATGATCTCGTTTCATTCCCATCCCCCAAATTAACCATTTCAAAACTAATTGTCACTCTATTATGCGAGTCTCAATAATCCGCTGAATCCACCTGTGCCGCCGGGCGCGGGTCGCGAGTCGAGGATCAACGTGTCAGCTCCGGCTCGCGCAGCGCTGACCGCTGCCGCGATTCCCGCCGCACCACTTCCGATAACCGCGATGTCCACGCGTGTTTTCACGGGTTAAGCAAACGGGCGCGAAGTCCTTTGGCAAACGATCCGGCTTCCGTTGCCGTGAAATGTGTCTCCAGATGAAAGACCGAGACGCGCAGTTCGCCTCGGAAGGAATAGAAAATCGAGCCGATGCCGGGCGACGGCGTGGTGGCGCCAACGTGCGTGAAGTCGCGCACGGTTGCGCCGCAAAACGTCGTGAGCAGTGGCGTGACAG
Organism: Verrucomicrobiota bacterium; assembly: GCA_031384405.1. Classification (GTDB taxonomy): domain Bacteria; phylum Verrucomicrobiota; class Verrucomicrobiia; order Limisphaerales; family JADLHS01; genus JADLHS01. The sequence goes on from JANNAO010000182.1 coordinate 469, forward strand.
CGGCGGTGTCGCCGTAAAAGAACGAACAGATTTCCCCGCGCAACCCGGATTTGAGAATCCACAGATACGGCGCGAGCGGCAGACAGCGGGAAATTTCGGCGATGGCGACACCGGCTTCGATCAGCCCGTCGCGCATGGCTTGGGCGATCTGCGGCTTGAGCGCGGCGACGGCGGCGGCGGTCGTGTCGAGATGCTGCGGCAGGAACTGTGTCATCATCATCGTGACCTGATTGCAAAAGAGCGGTTCAACGCTGCCCTTGGCGCGCAGGCTGACGGGCACGGGCAAAACATAACTCGCACTCGGCGAGCCGATGCGTTGGTGCAACTGATGCAACTCGATCATCGCGGCGGCGGCGTGGAATTGCGCGCCGCCAAGCGCACCGCAAAGTCTGGAAGCGTTGGCTCTCACGCGTGAGGTTTCCTCGGCGGAGAAACGTTCCACGCAGAAGCGCTGCACCTTGGGCGCGTCAGGAAACCGCACGCCTACCGTGCGAGGCTGGGCTTTGATGAACTCGTCAAACTGCAAAACGCTTTTGCGCGCGAGCTTGAGGCGTTCGACAAAAGTTTTTTGGGGACGCGTGGAAATAGGCTGTTCGAGTGCAGGCAACGGAATGTCATCACGCCCGACAAGCGCGACGAAATGCTCGGCGCTGTTTGCGTCCATGAGCATGTGCGCCCATGTGAAGATGACGTTTATGCGGCCACCGTCACGCTCGATGAGATCGAAGCGGAACAACTCGCCATGCCTCATGTTGAGCGGTTCATCGCAGAGTTTTTCCCGCAGGCCGGGGGTTTCGCGGTGGACACGCACGGATGGGACTGATGAGGCGGATGCGACGAATGGTTCACGCGGCAGTTTCCATTTCGGCATGAACCAACCGCCGGGCCGGGCGCGCAATATTGGATGACGGTTCACCAGCTCGGCTATGCGTTTGCGCAGGGCATCGGGTGAGATTGCGGAGTCGAGTTCGAGTTCGATCTGGCAGGAGTTTCCCGCGTAGCCGTGCCGCCGCATCTCATGATCGAAACCGAGCATGAGAAAATCGCAACCGTTGAGTGGCAGGTCACCGGGCATTGAGGATGCGGACAGCGGTGGCGGCGAGGGAGCGGACGTTTTGAAGCGCGTCGCCCGTGATCTCGCCTTCGGGAATCCAGAAGCCGTAGCTCTGTTCGATGAACAGCAGCACGCGCACAAGCGACATGGAATCAAACCCGGACGCGATCAGATCGGTTTCGGGCGTGACCACGACGTTGGCTGCGAACACTTCGCGTTTCAGGAAGTCGAGCAGTTTGGTTTCGATTTCTAACGGTTCAATCATTCAAGCCACCGGAGCGGCGCGGCGAATCTTGCCTGTGACAGGCGTGCGTGGCAAGGCGGGGACGAGGGTGAAACATTATTGAAATGAAGATTGTTTGCCAGCGCGCAGGTGGGAGGCTAGTTTCGCCACATGAGCATTGAGACTATTCAACAAATGTCGCGGGTCGAAAAACTCAAGCTGATGGAAGTGCTGTGGGTACAGTTGAGTCGCCCGGATGAGTCGCTCGCTTCTCCTGCGTGGCATGCTCAAGCATTGGCCGAAACCGAACAGCGTCTCGCCGAGGGCAAGGAACAGGTGATGGATTGGGAGTCTGCAAAAAAGGAACTGCGCCGCCGCTTTGAATGAAGGTGCAAATCCTCACTTCTGCGTTCAATGATCTGGCCGACGGACGCCAGTTCTACGACATGCAAGGCGAGTGATTGGGTGATTACTTCTTCGATTCCGTTTTCGCGGACATAGATTCACTGGCACTCTACGGCGGAATTCATTTGCAAATTTCAGGTTATCATCGGCGGCTGGCCTCTCGTTTTCCGTACGCCATTTACTATCGAGTGAACTCTGGCGACGAGGTGGTTGTTTATCGTGTCCTTGATTGCAGGCAAGACCCGGCGAAAATCAGAGTGGCGTTGAAACCTGACTGACACTTGGAGCAACCCGGATAATTTTTCCTGCGACCGGCGCGCGTGGCAAGGCGCGGCTTGCAAATCAGGTGTCAAAGCATGGGCGACACGCTGGGCGATAAGGAAACGAAAGCCATTGAACCCCGCCGCGATTACAGCTAACCCTTGTCCGCGTTCATGAACCTGATATCCGGAAGAATCCTGAAGCCTGAATTCAGACTCGGCTATCAGTTGAAAACGAACGTTGCGGGCTTGGGATTTCAATTCGGTCTTAAATTTTAACATGAAAACATTCAATCACGACTGGCTCACAAAACGTTCACTCTCCATCGCGCTGCTGATGTTGGTGACGACTGGATCAACGGCGGCGGATTTCGCGCAATGGCGCGGGCCGCAGCGCGACGGGCATTCGCCGGAAACGGGTTTGCTTCGAGAGTGGCCGAAGGACGGACCGAAATTGCTCTGGCAGGTGACGAACGTGACGGATGGGTTTTCCACGCCATCCGTCGTGGGCGACCGCATTTATCTGGTCGGCAACGAGGGCGCGGAGGAATCAGTGCTCGCGTTCAACGCGAAGGACGGCGGCAAAGTGTGGGCGGCGAAGCTGGGCAAAGTAGGCCATCTGGAGCAGAAGCCGAGTTATCCCGGCGCGCGCTCGACGCCGACGGTGGATGGCAAGTTCCTGTTCGCGCTGGGGTCGGACGGCGATCTGGTCTGTCTCGCCATCGCGAACGGCAAGGAGGTTTGGCGCAAACATCTGCGCACGGATTTCGGCGGCAAGTATGGCGAGTGGGCGTATTCGGAATCGCCGCTGGTGGATGGCGATAAATTGATCGTCACGCCCGGCGGCACGAATGCCACGGTAATCGCGTTGAACAAAAAGACCGGCGACGTGATGTGGAAATGCGCCGTGCCCGAGGGAAGTGCGGCGGGTTATTCGTCGGTGATCATCGCGGAGTTCGGCGGCGTGCGGCAATACGTGCAGTTTCTCACGAGCGGGTTAATGGGCGTGGACGTGCAGTCGGGCAAGTTGCTCTGGCGTTTCGAGAAGACGGGCAAGGGCAGTCCGGCGACGATCATCACGCCGTTGGTGAGCGACGGTTTTGTTTACAGCGGCGCGTTTCGTGCGACGACTGCGCTCGTGAAACCGGTGTTGAAGGACGGCGCGTTCACGGTCGAAGAAATCTATTCCAACGGAAAATTGCCGGTCGGCCTCGGCGGCGTGGTGAAGGTGGGAGATTATTTCTACGGCAGCGGCGGCAGCGTGGCGATGTGTGTGGAGTTCAAGACGGGCGCCGTGAAATGGGAAGAACGCAGCATCGGGCCGGGATCGCTCTTGGTGGCGGACGGACGAATCTACATCCACGCGGAGAATGGTGATGTGGCGTTGATCGAGCCGCATGGGGACAGTTATCGCGAGAAGGGACGCTTCACGCCGCCGGGAGTGCCGTCGCGCGCGAATCCGATGGAGAAAGCGTGGACGTATCCGGTCATCGCGAACGGCAAGCTCTACATCCGCGACAAGCAATCGCTCTGGTGCTACGACGTGAAGGCGGGGAAATGAGTGGCTCGCCAAGTGTCTCGCCCCACTTCGCACATGAATTCGTTTCGTCTGCCGCCTGATTATCCTCGCATCAAACAGGTGAGCAGTTTTCAAGAACTGATCACGACTCCATTCGCGGATGGCGTCAACGCACTGTGCTGGGAACGCGTGTTGCCCGAAGATTTTGGCGAAGTGGTGCAGCGGCTCGGTGTCAGCGAGGAGGTCACACCGATTGATGAAGCGCGATTGTTGGAACTCGCGGTGAGCGCGGCGGGTCGCGCGGCCATCGAAGTTCTGCTCGAAGATCAACGCCTGTTGCGCGAGCATGGCGCGGCACCGGTCCTGAATTGCTTTCTGGGGTACCCCCGCGACGAAGATCCAGAGGTTGTGCCCACGGATGTTTATTCCTTCCATGCCGACAGTGCGCCAGTGGAAGCGGACACGTTTCTTTGCACGTATCACGGCGCAGCGAGCGAAGGCTTGCGGAACGAAGAAGCGCAGAGGCGCATGGATATTCCTGCAACCCGTGCTGAACTGCTCAAACTGTTCGGTGGCGACGATGGCTCAGACTTCCGCGAATTCCTGAGAGAGAATTGCTACGATCTCCACTACGCCGCCGCAGCGGGCGCGCGGCCCTTTTCCTTTGGCGTGGGAAATTTGTGGCGCATCGCGACGGACTGGCCGGGGTGTCCTGTGCCGCCGTGCATCCATCGCGCTCCAGCGATTGTTCCCGGCCAACCGCCACGATTGCTGCTGATCTGTTAAACAGCTTGGAGGCATCTGCGACATCGTTGTGTTCCGAAAAGGTTTATGAGGAAGCCATGAAGCCAGGAACAGTAGAAAACATTCCTGGTTTCATGGCTTCCTTATTCAGTTGGCTTTGACTGCATTTCCGCCGCGCTGCGCCTCGGAGTTTCTCCCACTGGGTTACCAACTTCCAGACTGTCTGGTTGTCCTCACTCTGTGGATTTGTTTAATCTCGCCGCACATGAATCAGGAAAAATCCATTGCCCGCTACGCGTGGCTCATCGTCGGGCTGCTCGTGCCAGTGGCGTTACTGAACTACCTAGATCGCCAGATGATCGCGGCGATGAAGACTTCCGTGATGGGCGACGTGTCGGGGATCACCTCGGACAAGGCGTGGGGACAAATGCTCGGTCAGTTCAAATGGGTTTATGCGTTCCTGAGTCCAGTCGGTGGATACATCGCGGATCGCTTTGGTCGCAAGTACACGATCTGCGGAAGTCTGTTCGCGTGGTCGGCCATCACTTGGGCGACCGGCCATGTGACGACTTACGATGGACTGTTGTGGACGCGGACGTTGATGGGGATGAGTGAGGCGTTTTATATCCCGGCGGCGCTGGCGTTGATCTCGGATTATCACACGGGCGGAACGCGGTCGCGCGCGACGGGTTTGCATCAGATGGGGATTTATTGCGGCGTGATTCTTGGCGGGTTCACTGGTTACGTGGCGGACGCGCCTGCGCTGGGATGGCGTTGGATGTTCAACGTGACGGGGCTGGTGGGAATCCTCTACGCGCCGGTGCTGCTCATGGTTTTGCGTGATGCGCCAAAATCAATGACGGCTTCCGATGTTGAAAACAAACCGCGTGTCGCTTCCGCCCTGCGCGAACTGTTGACAAACAAATCATTCATCCTCCTCGTGCTGTATTTCACTCTGCCAGCATTGGCGGGTTGGGTGGTGCGGGATTGGATGCCGGCGATCCTCCAAAAGAGTTTCAACATCAGTCAGGGCAAGGCGGGCGTGTCGGCGACGTTGTATTGGCAGGCGGCGGCAATCGTGTCCGCATTCTGCGGCGGCTGGCTGGCAGACAAATGGATGCGGCGCACGGATCGCGGACGCATTTACGTCAGCGCGATTGGCATGGCACTCATCATCCCGGCGTTGTTCGGTGTGGGCAATGCGCCGAATTTGAATTCGCTTTCGCTCGCCATCGCGTCGCTCGTGTTGTTCGGCATCGGCTGGGGATTTTTTGATGGCAACAACATGCCCATCCTCTCGCAGATCGTGCGACCCAATTTGCGCGCGACGGGTTACGGGCTGATGAATCTGGTGAGCATCAGCTTTGGCGGATTCGCGGATGTGGGCTTCGGCGTGTTGCAGGATCACAAAGTCCCGCTGAACGTGAGCTTCGGTGTGTTTGCAGGCGTGGCATTGATCTCGGTGGTGTTGGTGCTGATGATCAAGCCAGCAGAAAATCAGCAGGCTGAATAGTGTCGGTTTCAGCTTTGTAGGCGACGAGGTAACGAGTCGAATTGCTTCGGCTTACTTTGGTTTTCGACTTCTCACGTCGTCGCCTACAATTCTGAGTAGTCTTCACCGCTCCAGACTCGCCGCCGCTCGCGCGGATAAAATTCTCTGTGACGGCACAAAGCCCGCGATGAACTCACGGCGGAACTCTGAGAACGTTCCCGCCGCAATCGCCGCGCGCACGTCTGCCATCAGCTTCACATACATGTGCGAGTTGTGAACGCTCAACATCCGCAAGCCGAGGATTTCATTCACGCGCAGCAAGTGCCGCAGATACGCCCGCGTGAAATGTTTGCATGCGAAGCAATCGCAGCCCCCTTCAATCGGCCCGAAGTCCTGCTTGTACGTCGCGCCTTTCAGCCCGATCGCGCCCTTGCGCGTGTACGCCGTGCCGTTGCGGGCGACGCGCGTCGGCAACACGCAATCGAACATGTCCACGCCGCGCGCGATGAGTTCTACCATCTGCGCCGGTGTGCCGAGTCCCATCGCGTAACGCGCTTTGTGCGCCGGGAGAAACGGCTCGGCGAGTTCCACGGCCTTCATCATCTCCGGCTCAGGTTCGCCCACGCTCACGCCGCCGATGGCGTAGCCGTCAAATTCCATCGCCACGAGTGCCTTCGCACATTCCTCGCGCAATGCCGGATTGCTCCCACCCTGGCAGATGCCGAACACGAGTTGGCCGTCAGCGCGGGGTTGTTCCTTGCACTCGCGCGCCCAGCGGATCGTGCGTTCAACAGCGAGGCGTTGATCCTTTGCAGGCGCGTCGTGCGCCGGGCATTCATCGAACACCATCGCGATGTCCGAACCGAGCGTGCGTTGGATTTCCATCGCTTCCTTTGGTCCGAGGAACAGCAGCGAGCCATCCACATGCGAACGGAACTCCACGCCGTGCGTCTTGACCTTGCGAATCTTTGCGAGGCTGAACACCTGGAAACCGCCGCTGTCCGTGAGGATGGGCAGATCCCAGTTGATGAATTTGTGCAGCCCGCCTGCCGCGCGGATGATGTCCATGCCGGGGCGGAGGTTGAGATGATACGTGTTGCCGAGAATGATCTGCGTGCCCATCTCGCGCAGCTCGCGCGGATCAAGTGCTTTCACGCTGCCCTGCGTGCCCACGGACATGAACACCGGCGTATCCACCACGCCGTGCGCGGTCGTTAATTTTCCCAAACGCGCCTTCGAGTGCGTGTCGGTCTTCAGAAGTTCAAACATTGCGGGCGAGGTTTTAACGCAAACACGCGAAGAGGCAAAGGATGGAATCTGTTAACCACGAAACACCCAAACTACACGAAACCATTCTGCCGCAAAAGAACGCAAAGAAGCGGTGAACGATTCTCCCTCTCCTCGGCCTGTCGCGCCGTAGCGCAGCGAAGGCGGAGGGAGAGAGGGCCAGGGTGAGGGCGAGCGTCAAACTCAACAAACCAACACCAGCACAGCCGACACCGAATCCGCAGATGACGCCGATGACACAGATTTCCAGATTCCTAATCTGCGTGCCTCTGTGAAATCTGCGGACAACCTCAGTAAACCAGCACCAACACCGCCGCCTGTTCCGCTTCCTTCACCACATCCTCAAACTTCTTCTCCTTGCCCGACGCCTCTTTCAGCTTGGCCGCCACGTCCGGGACGGATTCCAGAAAGCTCAGGAGATAACTGCTCTTCACCGCGTAATTCACATTCTCCGGCAACGCCCCGCTCGACCGCAGCGCCGCGCCCGCGTTGAGTTTGGCCGACACCACCCCCACCACGTTCCCGCGCTCATCCACCAACGCCCCGCCACTGTTGCCCGGTTGCACCGGCACGCTGATCTGGAAATACCGCGCGTCATCCCCCGCGCCGGACAGCGACGCGATCTCGCCCTTGGCCAGCTTGGGCGCGAACCCTTGCAACCCGATGTTCGGAAAACCCACCGTCGCCACCGTCCCGCCCATCTTCACCCCGCGACTCGCCGCCACTGGCAACGCCGCGAACCGCCCCTCCGCCTTGAGCAACGCCAGATCATTAGCCGCATCCACCTTCACCAACTTGGCAGAAATCAAACCCGCGCTTGTGACTAGACGAACTTGCGCGGCGTCCCTGACCACATGCTCGTTCGTAATGAAAAATCCATCTTCCGTGATGAAGAATGCAGTGCCGGAGGATTCTGGACGAGTCTGCGAAATACCCATGCTTAAACTATCGCTCCCTGTGGAAGTCCCTTCGCGCGGTTTGAAACTACGTGCCAATTTTTGGCCCTCTCCAATTTGTTCACGTGTCATTAAATTTTCCAGCGCAGTCAAGCCCTTCTTGGCTTTCTCTAGGCCTTGCCCGGCTGCAAGCAGCACCCACTTGTAAGCCTCAACATATTCCTGCGCCCCGCCGTCACCATTTGCGTAGCAGACCCCCAGATTGTATTGAGCAATGGCGCGATTCTGTTCGGCGGCTTTGCGATACCACCTCACGGCCTCCGAGTAATTCTTCGCCACGCCTTCACCATTCTCATAGCAGACCCCTAGATTAGATTGGGCCGGAGCGTAATTCTGCTCGGCGGCCTTGCGATACCACTTTACTGCTTCCGCCCGATTCTTCGTCACGCCTTGCCCGTTCTCGTAGCAGACCCCCAGATTGTGTTGAGCAATTGCCAAATTCTGGTCAACAGCTTTGCGATACCACTTCAATGCTTCCTCATGGTTCCTCTCTACACCTTGGCCGTTTTGGTAACATATTCCCAGATTGGATTGAGCCAGCCCATAATTCTGTTCAGCAGCTCTCCGATACCATTTCACTGCGGCCACATCATCTTTCCCTACCCCTTTGCCGTTACGGTAGCAGTAGCCCAAGTTGTATTGAGCTAAAGCGAAATTTTGTTCAGCGGCCTTCCGATACCACTTTACGGCCTCTGCATAATCTTTCTCAACGCCTTGGCCGTTGGCGTAACAGAAGCCTAGATTGGATTGCGCCAAGGCATCATTTTGCTCAATGGCCTTGCGGTAGTATTTCACGGCTTCCGCATAGTCTTTCTCAACGCCTTGGCCGTTGGCGTAACAGGCTCCAAGATTGGACTGGGCTAGCGGGTAATTTTGACCCGCAGCCTTGCGGTACCACTTCATTGCCGCCACTTCGTCCTTCTGCACACCTACACCAGTGGCAAAGCAGACGGCCAAATTGTTTTGCGCTTTTGCAAAATCCTGGCCAGCGGCTTTGTGCCACCACTTCGCAGCTTCAACCTCGTCTTTCGCCAAGCTGAGATTGCCAAAGTAAAATGCACTACCCAATTCATACTGGGATTGGGCATCGCCTTTTTCCGCCTTGGATTTGATTTCCTCAAAAAGTTTGCGATCCGCTTCTGTTTGTTGAGCGGGTAGTTGAAAGACGTCGGCGCTCAGTAGCAAAAGAAGTGTGAACCCCAGTCGATTAGCTTTCATATCGCCAGATTAGTCGGTTTGAACCGGTTAGCAAACATCATGCGCAGGCCGCATGAGATTTCCCTGAACATCGTGATGAACCGCGAAAGAAATTGAGTCGTAAAAAATATAAATCCAACTGCCGCACCGATTGTCGTCGTGTACTAAAGCCCGCAAAAATCTGAACTGCCCATTTCCGCGCTCGTCATAAATGTAGGGCGCACCAAGTGAATGAATCAATTTAACGACATCAAACTGAGGTAACTGAATCACACCGAAGTCCAAAGTCGAATGGATCAAGTCTGGATAGAAATGAGTCAATAATCCTCGGGTAATTTTTATGAGGCATTTGTTCACAAGTTGGTCATCCATCGTGAGCACCGGTAATTTAATGCTCCCCTGCGGAAGCTCAAAATTACCTATCAGCAAATCCTTCCCGACTTGGCTCTTCAAGGCTGGTGACCGGCGGAATGTGGATTCCAAAACCTTGTTCTCCCAAATCCATTTCCCATCGGCAGAACGGTTGATTGCAGCACTAACAAAAACACGAAGCTGCTCCTCCATTTTCGAGAAGCTGACGTTGCATGCCCGGCAACAAGATACCGTAATCAGGTTGGAGGGAAGCGGCCCACGGAAAAGATTCTTTGGAGGAACATGATCTTTGGTTAGATCGTTCTCGCTTCCGCACAAATAACACTTGTCCTGCATGGGGAATTTACTAACGCATGGGAGTCCAGTCCGCGACAGATTTTTAACACCAAGACGCCATCCGCCTTCATCTGATTTCGGCAAGCCAAGTCGGCGCGACCGGTGGCGTTGCCAACCGCCAGCTCGGTCAGGGGAATCATTGGCAGCGGAATAAAGACAGAGGCGTTCCCGGAGCGCGGACGGTCCCCGTCCGCAGCGCGTGAACCGGAAGAACGGCTTGCGGATCAATCAACGCCTTCTGGTCTGGCGCAGCGCTGCGGGCGCGGGACCGCCCGCGCTCCGTCCGTCAGCGGAGTGTGGCCGTCCTCGGCCACAGCAAGGTGAAATATGAGGAGGCTTCTCGAACTTCCCAAACCATCGTGCGTGCGTGCGTTGCTGCGCCCGAGGACGGGCGCACTCCGGATCGTAGGTAGGGCTTCGCAGTCCTCTGCCCGCCGCCTGTTGGAACGAGAGCGTTCTGATTTACCACGACGGCGCGCAGGGGACTGACGCGCCCTACCATTCGCCGGGCGTCAGCAAACCGCGCGGAGCGTTTGGACTGCGTGCGCGTTCACCGCAGCTTTAGTGCGTCAGAGGTCGCGCAAAAGCCGTTCGTATTCGTCGTGCTTGCCGATCCAGAACCAGAGGTAGGTGCCGTCATCAAAAGTTGCCAGCGCACGGAATCCTGAACCGGCGCGCACCGACCAGAGATCGCTTTTGATGCGTTTGAAGCCGAGTGATTTGAGCGTGGGTTCTTTCTGCCAGAGAAGGAAATTCTTACGCGCAATCTTTTGAACTGGCGGAGGCAGTTGGTTGAAACACGCCCAAAATTCCGGCAGCGCAGCGGATTTCACGGGAAGGCTGTGGCTTTGCCCGCATGATGACCGGCCTTGGCTTTCTTGATGAGGGAATCAAGTTTGCCAGCTTTGGCGTCGGCAGCGATCTGTTTGTCCCAAAGCTCCTCACGGTATTCCTGCAGCCAGTCGGCGACGGCTTGAACGTCTTTGGGGTCAAGCTGCGTGATGGCTGATTCGATTTCTTTTACCGTGCTCATAACGGTTTGACTCTGCCTCGCCTCAAACGCAAAGTCAAAACTGGATTGGCAGTCTTTCCCAGCGCCTCCGCGTTTCGTCTTGCCAAGACATCGGCGCGTTTTCATCCTCTGTCATGGCAGCTCAAGCGCGTAATCTCGATTCACAATTCTACCAGTCGGCTGACACGTTTTTCCCCGGTCACAGCAATATCGGCCTCACGTTTGATGATCTCACGCTTGCCACGCTTTACTCCGACATCCTGCCGCGCGATACGCAGCTCGATACGCAACTTGCAGAAAGTTTGCGCCTGAACATCCCCATCGTTTCGGCGGATATGGACACTGTGACCGAATCCCGCATGGCGACGGCGATGGCGTTGAACGGTGGTCTGGGGTTGATCCATTACAACATGCCGGAGCGTCAACAACTCTCTGAAGTCAGCCGCGTGAAATATCATGTGCCGGGCATGATCGCCGATCCCATCAAGGTCGCGCCCGATCAACTCGTCGGCGATGTGGTGAAGATGGTTGAGGAACGGAAGTTTGGTTTCAGCACGTTCCCTGTGGTGGACGAAAAAGGGAAACTCGTCGGCCTGCTCTCCGGTCATGTCGTCAAACCGCGTTACGCGAAGCGCAAGATCGTGGAAGCGATGACGCCGCGCGATCAGGTGCAGACCATCAGCAAGAAAGAACTCGGCAAAGACCCCATCGCTCGCGCTGATAAATTTTTCACCGAACGCCCCGGCATCCACAAGCTGCTCGTCGTGGATGAGAAAGATTTTTTGCACGGCCTGTTCACGATGAACGACGTGGAGCGCATCACGCAGGAAAAGACGGCGCAGTTCCGGCCGGCGCGCGATGCACACTTCCGCCTGGTCTGTGGCGCGGCAGTCAGTGCCACGCGCAATGCCTTTGGCGAATTGGATCGCGACCGCATCCTCACACACGTCGGAGGATTGGTGGAACGCGGCATTGATGCCGTGGCGGTTTCGACGGCGCACGGACACAGCAAAGGTGTGGGTGATACGGTGAAATTGTTGCGCTCGGAGTTTCCCGATCTGGCGATCATCGCGGGCAATGTGACGACAGGCGCGGGCGTGGAATATCTCGCGGATTGCGGTGCGAACACGATTAAGATCGGCCAAGGACCCGGCTCGATCTGCACCACGCGCATCGTGGCGGGCGTGGGAATTCCGCAGATGACGGCACTCTACATTTGTTCGCGCATGGCGGCGAAGAAGGGTGTGACGATTCTCGCAGACGGCGGCATCACCAAGAGCGGCGATATCGTGAAGGCGTTGACGTTGTCGAACGCGGTGATCTGCGGCGGGATGTTGGCCGGGTGCAGTGAAGCACCGGGTGATGTGATGGAAATTGGCGGAAAGATTTACAAACAGTATCGCGGCATGGGCAGCCTGGCGGCGATGCGTTCAGGTTCGGCAGCGCGTTACGGCCACGATAAAAATCCGACGCTGAAGGTCGCGGCGGAAGGCATTGAAGCGTTGAAGGAAGTCGTCGGGCCGGTGGAGCGTGTGTTGGGTCAGCTTGTCGGTGGCATCCAATCCGGCATGGGCTATCTCGGCGCGGCGAACCTTGAGCAGCTTCGGGCGAAGGCGCGATTCATCCGCGTCAGTTCCGCCGGCATGAAGGAAGCCACGCCGCATGATGTGGTGGAATTGAAGACGGGGCATTGATGGAGTGCGAGCGGTACCCGCTCGCAGCGCGGGAAAACAAATTAACAAGAAGAACACATGAAAGACTTTGTTGCCATTATTGCGGTTTTCCTACCTGTTGCCGCTTGTGTTCTCATGGGCTGGCGGTTTTGCAGACAAGACAAAAGCAGTTGGCAACTTGCAGCATGCTTTGCAGCGCTCATTATTGCTACGTCCATTGTTCTCCTTGCAGCATCAGAAAGAATATCCTTTGTTCGTTATGGGGAGGCAGTCGTTCAGGTTAACGAGAAGCTTGAGGAAACCAAGAAGCTGACGGAACAAAATAAGCGCATTGCTCGACTTACTGCGGAACTTGTATTTCACGCTACTGACGGACTGCTAGCTTCAGAATCTTACAATCCGCAGCCGGTAAATGAAAGATTGGTTGCTTTGTTAAAAGAAGCTGGGTTTTCAAGTGAGCAAATCGCGAAATTCCTCACCCACACGAACCAAACGATTCTCAAAATTGAGTAGAAGTGCATGGCAACTTGCTACAAGTGCGGCTGTGAAATTGAATTTTACCACAATGGGTTCAATGCCGTTCCAATCCATGTTTCTGGCAGTTGCCCTGCATCCAATAGTTCTCATGGCTACGGTGGCGGCTGGCGCTGGGTAGAGCGGGAAGCTGAAACAGGCCAACGATTCATCTTTGGTTGGGTCGAATATCCAAGCTATGTAAATCCCAACGCTACGTGCCCCCGTTGCGGCAAAAGTGTTTTTTTCTACCAGTCACCTTTTGGTGGACGAGTTTACTTCAATAACTTAGGGCCGCCTTGGCCAAAGCATGGACCATCACCTTGGCAGTGTCCTGATAAACTCGTTCCACTTGAAGAACCCCAAGCAAGCTCTCAAACAACGGAAATCTCGCCGAATACAAATGCTCCTGAATGGCGAAATAATGGCTGGAATCCGTTCTTGCTGACTAAGGTGGAGTCAACTGGCGGTGGAATCGTAATAAATGGAAGCAAGCTGTTAGAGAATTCAGAGACAATCGAATGCCAACTCATTCAAGCGGACATCCAAGACACTTTCCATGAATCGCAGGGCGATCTTGTGTTTTCTTATTCCATGGCAATGAATTCAAATCGGTTGATTTCCGTTTTGACTGAGAACGTCGTTTTCATTCGCTTCGTGTCCGAGGCTATCTGTGAGCTTTCGACGATTTCGGTGGACAAGGACGATGCGGTGATTCGGTTTGAATTTCGGATGAGGGTATCTTGATTCTATCCTAATCGCAGAACTTGCTTTGCTCCACGCTAACACCTAATTCATTCCTGATGAAATTTTGCCTGTTGCTTGCCGCTGTGTGTCTGAACGTGCTGCTGTTCGGCTGCGTCACCACGAAACCCAAGATTCATTACCCCACCACCGCCACCACGAATCAGGTGGACGTGTATCACGGCGTCACGGTCAAAGACCCGTATCGTTGGCTGGAGGATGACAATTCCGCCGCGACCAAGGCATGGGTGGAGGCGCAAAACAAGGTCACGTTTGATTATCTCGCCACGATTCCCGAACGCGCGGCGATCAAGACGCGGTTGACCGAGTTGTGGAACTTCGAGCGTTATGGCGTGCCGTTCAAGGAGGGTGGGCGCTACTTCTATTACAAGAACGATGGCCTCCAGAATCAAAGCGTGCTCTACACCTTACCCACGCTCGAAGCCGAACCAACCGTACTGCTCGATCCGAACAAACTCTCGACCGATGGCACGGTGGCGTTGAGCGGCATCGAGATCAGCGACGATGGAAATCTCATGGCGTATGGCCTATCGGTGGCGGGATCGGACTGGCAGGAATGGCGCGTGCGCGACGCGCGGACGGCGACGGATATGCCGGACGTGATCAAGTGGGTGAAATTCTCCGGCGCATCATGGGCTGCGGACGGCAGCGGCTTTTACTACTCGCGTTACGATGAACCGACGGAAGCCGCGAAGCTCACAAAGGTGAATTACTTTCACAAGCTCTACTTCCATCGCATCAGCACGCCGCAAGCCGAGGACAAACTCGTCTATCATCGCCCCGATCAAAAGGAATGGAGCTTCGGCGGCGACGTCACGGAGGACGGGCATTATCTCATCGTCACGTCAGGGCAGGGCACAGACCCGAAGAATCGCGTGCTGTATCAGGATTTGGCGACGTCGAATGCGCCGGTGGTCGAGTTGCTGGTGGACTTCGACGCGGATTATTCCTTCGTGGACAACGACGGGCCGGTGTTCTGGTTCAAGACTGATCTCAACGCGCCACGTCATCGCGTCATCGCCGTGGACATCCGCAATCCCGCGCGCGAGAACTGGAAAGAGATCATCCCGCAAGCAGACGAAACGCTCACGGGAGTCGGCGTCATCAACAATCAATTCCTCTGCACGTATCTCAAGGACGCGCGCAGTCAGGTGAAGTTGTTCGGGCTGGACGGAAAATTCGTGCGCGAGATCGAATTGCCGGGCATCGGCTCAGTGGGTGGCTTCGGCGGCAAGCGCGCGGACACGGAGACGTTTTATTCCTTCACGAGTTTCACGACGCCGGGCGTGATTTACCGGTTGAATCTGGGCACGGGCCAAAGCACGGAGTTTCGCGCGCCGAACTTGAAGTTCAATCCTGCGGACTACGTGACGCAGCAGGTGTTTTACATCAGCAAAGACGGGACGAGCGTGCCGATGTTCATCACGCACAAACGCGGCATCAAGCTCGACGGCAAGAATCCGACGCTGCTCTACGGCTACGGCGGATTCAACATCAGTCTTACGCCGTCGTTCTCAGTGGGGACTTTGGCGTGGATGGAAATGGGTGGCGTGTATGCGATGCCGAATCTGCGCGGCGGTGGTGAATACGGTCAGGCGTGGCATCAAGCGGGCACGAAATTGCGGAAGCAAAATGTGTTCGACGATTTCATCGCGGCAGCAGAGTGGTTGTGCAAGCACGGTTACACCACGCCGAAGAAACTCGCGATTGCGGGCGGCAGCAACGGCGGGCTGCTCGTGGGCGCGTGCATGACACAGCGACCGGATTTGTTTGGCGCGTGTCTGCCGGCGGTCGGCGTGATGGACATGCTGCGCTTCCACAAGTTCACCATCGGCTGGGCGTGGACGAGTGATTACGGCTCGGCGGACAACGCGGAAGAATTTCCCGCGCTCTACTCGTACTCGCCGCTGCATAATCTCAAACCCGGCACGCATTATCCCGCGACACTCATCACCACGGCGGACCACGACGACCGCGTGGTGCCCGCGCATAGTTTCAAGTTCGCCGCCGCGCTCCAAGTCGCGCAGTCTGGTTCGTCGCCGACGTTGATCCGCATTGATGTGAAAGCCGGTCACGGCGCGGGCAAGCCAACCACGAAGATGATCGAGGAATCGGCGGACAAATGGGCGTTCTTGGTGAAATCGCTGGAGATGAAGCTGTCGCTTGGCGGCAAGTGATTTGGGTTAGCCACAAAGAGGCACAAAAAGCGCAAACGGGAAACTGTAGGGCACGACGTAAGGAGTGCCGACAGGAACGATTCGTCGCCTTCAAGTCTGGAAGAAATCAGAAAGACGTTGCGTGGTTTGTCGCTCGGCTTTGTGCTTCTTGTGTTTTTTTGTGGCAATGCAACTGGTTACCGCTTCTCCAATTTCTTCCGCTGGGTTTCGAGCGTATTGCGTTCGGCGTCCGTGAGGCTGTGGATGCCTTTCTTGGAAATCTTGTCGAGGATGGTGTCCACTTCCTTGTTCAGAAAATCAGTTTCCATCCGCGCGGCTTTGGTGGGGCTGACTTTCTTTTCATCCGCTTCGGGCGTTTCGTAGATGGGGCGTCGGGCAAAGAAGCGCAGCATGAGCCAGCCGCCGAGAATGCCGCCTGCGTGCGCGCCGTGGGCCACGTTGCTTTTATCAATCAACACACCCAGCACGCTGATGCCGATGCTGACGCCCAACAGAACTTTCGCGGCGACAGTCACCGGGAAAACAAAGAACAGATAAATGGTCAGATCGTGTTCAGGATTCATCAGCGCGAACGCTGCGATCAATCCGAACAAACCCGCCGACGCGCCGACCATCGGTGTGTAATGAAGCTGGCGGAAAATATCCACGACCACGCCGAAGTGAGTCGGCCAGATCAGTCCACCTAGGCAGTGAACAAATCCGCCGATTACGCCGCTGATCAAATAGAGCAGCACGAAACGCCTCACGCCAAGAAATTGCTCCACCGCAAAGCCGAAGGTGAAAAGCCCCAGAGAATTCAACAGCAAGTGAAGCAGACTGCCGTGAAGGAATTGAAAGGTGAAGAATTGCCAGACGTAACCTTTGACCAACCCGGCGATACTCAGTCCCAGGTAATGATCCACCCGAACATCCTTCGCGAATTCTGACATCAACGACTGGCAGACGAACACCACCACGTTGATGATCAGCAGAATTCCCGTGGCTGATTTCCAACGGTTGGCGTTGGGGCGGTATTCCGGTTCGCGCATGTAATCACGGCTCTCAATCATGTGGGCGTGAAGCTAGAAGTGTGGCGAAAGATTTTCAATCTTGAATCCGGAGACACAATCAGTGAACACCCAAGTCGCAACCATACCCGAGTGAATAAGGAATCCATGAAACCAGGAATTGGGTAGAACAGTCCTGCGTTCATGGCTTCCTCATGAAACTGTTGTCTGTCGGGTCGTCACTCTTTCTTTTTCCCGTTCAGCAAATCTCCCAAGCCTTTCGTGGCTTTGTTCAACACGTCGCTGGTGGCTTTGTTGATGGTGTTGGTGGCGTTGGTGGTCAGGTTCTTCAACGCTTCTTCGCCCGCCTTCGCCAGATTATCGGTGTAAGTCTTGATCGCGCCTTTGTTGATCTGGGAGAGAATCACCTTGCCCAACTCAACGCCGGTGATGCCTTCTGGGCCTTGACCGAGATTGGTCAATTTGATTTCAGGCAACGGTGCTTCGATGACCTTGCCGCCGAGCATCGCAGCACCGAGCGTGACCTTGCCGCCGCTGATGATGACTTCGTCCACTTGCAATTTCTTGCCGGGCTTCGTGTCGGCAGCAGGGGATTGTTCGGCAGGCTTGTTCGTGTCGGCAACGCTGCTGCCTGCGTAGGCTTCGAGATTTTCCTGGATGCGTTGGAGATTGTTGCCACCGGGTCCGAACTCAAAAGTGACTTGCGGCGACTCGATGCGGATGGATTTAACCACGATCTTGTCGGACAAAACCGATCCGGGCGCGACGGTCACGCTGGCGAGTCCCACGCTCATGGCATTGGGCGTTTTGTAACCTTCCGGGTTGCCGATGACGAGTCCCTTGATGCCGCCTGAGCCGGAGAGCAACGAGAGGTTCACGCCTTCCAACGTCACGGGCACCTTGGCGACTTGCGGGCCGAATGTCTCGACGCCTTTCTTGATCGCGCCATTAAGCGAGAGGCCGATGGCAACGATACCGACGATGGCAAGAACGACAACAACGATGACAATGCGGATGAGTAATTTTTTCATAATAACGATGCTAGTTGAACAGACGCGGACGCGCCCGGCAAATTCAAACCGGAATTTCTCTCGTCGCCGGAGCTTTGACGAATTTTGTCTCGCGCAGATAAATCGGCTCGATCTTTTCACCTGCGACAAAGTCTGAACGCGTCGCCGCCAATCGTGCCAGCGCAGCCGCCTGCGGGAAAATGACCCTGCCAGTCGGAAACCACCGCGTCGCTTCTGGCCCGATCAGCAACTCACCGGCGCGCTCCCGCTCCTGCGCTTCTGCGAGAGTGGCAAGTTTTAACGGAACTGTTTCCTTCACGCTGTTGCCACTCGTTTCATAGCTCGCCAGATAAAATTCACCACGCAGGGCATCAATCGCCACGCTGAATTTCCCGCGCACGCCATCCGCCGCAGCCTGCGCGGCGATACAGTCAACGCTGCTGATGCCGAGAAGTTTTACAGCCGTGGCCAGTTGCCAACCTTGCGCGAGCGAGATCGCCACGCGGATGCCAGCGTATGAGCCTGGGCCGATTCCCACCGCGATGCACTCGATGCTTTCACGATCGATCTTTGCCAGCCGCAACGCCGATTCGATGAGTGCGAAGGGTTTCATGTCGCGCCCCGGCGACGCGTCCACGACTTCATGCGCGGCGGAGTCCCCATCATTCAACACGGCTGCGCTGCGTTGTGCGGAGCTGAAATCAAGAGCCAGAATCTTCATAAACAATCCGCCGTTCCGTTTCGCTGACGACTTCGATCTTCACTATCCTGAGCTTGCCATCCTCCATCTTCCATCTTCCATCTTCGAGCCGCTCCGCCCATTCGATCACGGCCACGCCGTCCGGCTGAAGAAATTCCTCAATGCCCGCGCTGTGGATTTGCTCCGGCGTTTCGAGGCGATAAAGATCAAGGTGAAACAACTTCAACCGCCCGCCGCCGTATTCGTTCACCAGCGTGAACGTGGGTGAGTGAACCCGCGTCGTCACACCCAGACCGCGAGCGATGCCGCGCACGAGTTGTGTCTTACCAGCGCCGAGATCGCCGCTCAGAGCGATGACGAGTCCGTGTTGGGCGTCGCGCCCCCAAAGTTCGCCGAGGGATTCGGTTTCAGCGGGGCTGCGTGAAATGATTTCCATGAAGTCTCGGCTGGATTGTGAAAGCAAATTCAACCAGCCCTGATCAAGTGAGCGAACAATTAGCGTGTAAAGAGAGCATCCAGTTCCACAGTGAATTCCGGCACGGACGAACTGACAAGTGTTCCGCCCGGTCCGTGGGTGGTACATTCGGCAAACTTGTTGCCAGCGGGTTGGCGATAGACCTCCACCAGCTTTTGCTCGACGAGAACCAACCAGCATTCCTTTACACCAGCGGCAGCATAGGCGGGAAGTTTCGAGCGATCGTAGTCCACACTCGTCACGCAAACCTCAATGACAAGTTCAGCGGTATGAGGATGATCAGTCCAGAAATCCTTTTCGTCACCCCGCACGGCAGATACGTCCGGCTCAGGTTCGGAATCAACGCAGGTGACAGGTTGTTCAGTGCGGATGAGTAATCCGGGTTTTGCGACCGCTTGGAGCATCCGGGCCAGACGCATTGCCAGTGAACTGCGAATTGGTGATTTTGACATTTTGCGATAAACGAATCCGAAGAGCAGTTCGGTGTTTTTGGGTATCAATCCCGCCTCGCCCAGCGCGCGATAGGCCACCACTGACAACGGCCAGAGCGGCGCGTTTTGGAGAGGCATTGGCTGTGTTTCAACCGTCTTTATCATGGCAGAACTCTAGCCGCGTCGCCCGTTATCGCAAGGCTTGAATCTCACGAGAAATGCACGTAGCCATGGGCTGTGAATGGGCGGATGCCTGTCTTGTCGCGTAGCCGGATGCCGTCGCCTGCGATGATTCTTCCGATGCAACTGAGCTTCACATCGGGAAACTTTTTCTTCCACGCATCCAGCACCGGCACGGCTTGCTTGCCAGCGACAGTGAACACCAATTCAAAATCCTCGCCATCCGTGAGCGCGGCCACGAACGCCGGTTTCGCCGCATCGCCGCGCTTGGAGTTTTCCTTGGCAACTCGGCTGATGGGCACGGCGGATTTCAACAACTCCGCGCCCACACCGCTCGCGCGAAGGATGTGCGGCAAATCTCCCGCCAGTCCATCGCTCACGTCCATCATCGCGTGGATGGGGAAATTCTCTGCGAGCCAGCGCGCTTCGGCGAGGCGTGGCTCGAAGTCCAGATGCCTGCCCGCGAGTGAGCCGCCGAGTTCGCCCGTGACGAATATCGCGTCGCCCACTTTCGCGCCGGAGCGCAAGACTGCTTTGCCACGAGGCGCAAAGCCTGTGAGTGAGATGGAGATCAACACGCGCTCCGGGTTCGTGGTAGTTTCGCCGCCGACGATTGCGACGTCGTATTGTGCGGCGAGAGCGTTCATGCCTGAGTAAATCTTTTCAATGAACTTAGGTGAAAAATTCTTTGGCAACGCAATCGTCACCAGCGCGGCGTGCGGCGTTCCACCCATCGCGGCGATGTCGCTCAAGGCACGAGCGAGAGCTTTGCGCCCGATTTTTTCCGGCGGCGTGTCGTTGGTGAAATGGATTCCTTCCACGACCGCGTCCGTCTTGAGCAGTAATTGTCGCGCCGGATCGCCACACTCCAGCACCGCGCAATCGTCGCCTGCGCCGACGACGACGGAATCATTTGTCGGCAGCGAGCGCGTGAGTCGGGCGATGAGTTCAAACTCGTTCATGGCTGGGCGGGAAGTTTCGGCGCGACATCTTTCATCAGAAAAAACATGGCGAAGTTGACGGCGTTGAACGTGGCGTGGGCCGCGATGGGTGCGAGCAGGTTGTCCGTCTTTTCATAAAGCCACACGAGCAGCAACGCCAGCAGCAGCAGCGGCACGAAGATGGCCACGTTGAAATGGATCAGCGCGAACAACACCGACGTGCCCCACAACGCGGCGCGCGGGAAACCATGCTGCTTGATCACGGGATACAACACACCGCGAAATAAAACCTCCTCCGCGACCGGCGCGAGGACGATGGTGGCGAAGCCCAGTGCGACGAGTTGCAGCGTGGTGCTGGAATTTTTGAGAGCCAACATCGCGAGTTGCACGGACGGCTCGATGCCGAACTTCTCCATCATCGTTACCGAAAAACTCATCAGCCCCCAGCCGATGGGCAGGAACAAACCGACCGCCACCGCGCCGAGACCGATCGCTTTGGGCAGGTCGCGTTGAAAACCAAATCCGTTCCGCCAGCCGAGTTGGTGCTCGCGCAGGAAACGCCACGCCAGACCGATGATGATGAGTTGGAAACAGAGCGCGCTGACAATCGTCCGTCCCACACTAGGCGCGGCTTTGGGATCAACATTCCCGCGCAGAAGGATCACCAGCAACGCGCCGACACACTGGCAGACGAGCACGCCCACCACCAGCCGCAGCACGGATTCAAGTTTCCAATTTTTCTCCGACAACACGGTGAGAGATTAGCGGTCGCAACGATGACGGGCGAGACTTGGTTTCGATGCTGACGTCGGTGGTGACGCAAACTGACGATAGCGAGAGGATTTCGGAATCTTACTCCTGATCCTATTCCTAACCCCCTTCCCCTTGATCGAAGAGATTACGATTAAGAAGAAGATTAAGAGCCGACGACAGATCGTCACTTTGAATAGCACCCGTGCTGAACCCCACGCTGGACGCCGCCACGCAGCGTCCCTACATTTTGCGCGTGACGACTGACACACAAATCCTCATGGCGCTCCGCGCGGCGGAGAATGGCGGCGTGTGCGGCGCGGAACTTTCCCAACGACTCGGCCTCACTCGCGCGGCAATCTGGGCGCGCGTGGAGGAGCTTCGCAAAGTCGGTTACGAAATCGAGGCCAGTCCGGTGCTGGGTTATCGGCTCATCAGCACGCCGGATGTCTTGCACGCGGACGATCTGCTGGCGCGTCTCGGCAAAACCAAAGTCATCGGGCGCGACATCCGCGTGTTCGAGCAGACGACTTCCACCAATGATGTCGTGGAAAAACTCGCGCGCGATGGCGTGAAGGAAGGCGTGGTCGTATTTGCTGAATCGCAGACGAAAGGCAGGGGACGGCTCGGTCGCGTCTGGACTTCGCCCACGAGGAAGGGGCTTTGGTTCTCAATTCTGCTGCGCCCGAATCTGCGTCCGCAGGAAACCACGCAACTGACCGTTGCCGCCGCTGCTGCGGTCTGGCGCGCGATCCATTCTGTCACAGGTCTGAAGCCTGAGATCAAATGGCCGAACGACATTTTGATCGGTGGGAAAAAAGTCGTCGGCATCCTCACCGAACTGAGTGCGGAGGTGGATCGCGTGAAACACATCACGCTTGGCGTGGGCGTGGACGTAAATCTGACGGCGACTGAATTCCCCGTGGAGTTGCGGAAGATCGCGACATCGTTACGCATCGAATCCGGCAAGCCCGTCAAGCGCGCGGAGCTGGCCACGGAAATCTTGCGCGAACTGGATCGTGATTATGCGCGAGTCTGTGCCGGAAAGTTTCCTGCGCTGGCAGACGAGTGGGAGGAACATTGCACCACCATCGGCAAGCAAGTGACCGTTGGCATCGGCGAGCGGCGATTGCGCGGGCGCGCTGAATCCCTCGATGAAGACGGTGCTTTGCTGCTGCGTACGGAACACGGAAGATTGGAGCGCGTCATTGGTGGGGATGTGACCTTGGACAAATGATATTACTCTTCGACATCGGCAACACAAACACACACGTCGGATTGGCGGACGCGAAGCGCGTGCTGCGTCACACAGACATCCCGACTGCGGCTTGGCTGAAGGGTGACGCGACGAAACAACTCGCACGATTCATCGGCAAAGCGAAGCTCGAAGGCGCGGCGATTTGCAGCGTGGTGCCGCGCGCGACGCCGAAGGTTCAGCGCGCGCTCCGGTCGCGGTGGAACTTGAAGGCGATTGAACTCACGCCCAAGACGGTTCGCGGCGTGGGCATTGATTATCCCAAGCCGAACTCGATTGGCCCGGATCGTTTGGCAAACGCCGTGGCGGCGCGGCATCACTTCGGTGCGCCCTCCGTCGTGGTGGATTTCGGCACGGCGGTGACGTTCGATGTCGTGGACGCTCGCGGCAATTACGTCGGCGGCATCATCGCGCCGGGCTTGGCGGCGATGACGGAATATCTGCACGAGAAAACAGCGTTGCTGCCGCGAATCACGATCCGCGAGGTGAAATCGCCCGTCGGCAAAAGCACTGAACACGCGATGCTCGTGGGCGCGGTGCATGGGTATCGCGGATTGGTGCGTGAGTTGATCGGTGAATTAAAACGCGAGTTGAAGGCGAAGCGTTTGCCTGTGGTCGCGACGGGTGGCTACGCCAAGTTGATCGCTGCGAAACTGCCGGAGATTTCAGCCGTCGAACCAAACCTCACGTTGGAAGGATTGCGTTTGGTTTGGTTGCGCGGCCTTGCTCACTAAATTTTTTACCATCATGCCATCTCGAACCTCTCTGTTCTCCACGCCCAAACCCGTCATCGCCATGATCCATCTCGGCGCGTTGTCCGGCACGCCTGCGAGCGGACTTTCACTTTCGCAGATCGAGAAGCAAGCGTTGCACGAGGCGAAGATTTTTCGCGCGGCTGGGGTTCACGGCGTGATGTTGGAGAACATGCACGACACGCCGTATCTGCGCGGACACGTCGGGCCGGAGATCGTCGCAAGCATGGCGATCATCGCTCGTGCCGTGAAGCAAGCGAGCGGTCTGCCGTGCGGCGTGCAAGTGTTGGCGGGCGCGAATCTCGAAGCGATGGCTGTGGCGCACGCGGCGGGTTTGGATTTCATCCGTGCGGAAGGTTTTGCGTTCGCGCATGTGGCAGACGAGGGCATCATCGAATCTTCCGCTGCGGAACTACTGCGTTATCGGCGCAACATCGGCGCAGACGCGGTCCAAGTCTGGACGGACATCAAAAAGAAACACAGCTCGCACGCCATCACTGCGGACGTGGACATCGGCGAGATGGCTCACGCGGTGGAATTCATGCGTGGTGATGCCGTGATCGTGACTGGTCTGGTGACGGGCGATGCCCCGCAAAGTGCCGACGTGCTCGCGGTGAAAAAGAAGACGCACCTCCCCGTCTATCTCGGCTCAGGCGTGACGGCGGCGAATCTGAAATCGTTCTTCGCTGCGGCGGATGGATTCATCGTCGGCTCGGAATTCAAGCAGGGCGGGCATTGGGCGCACGCGGTTGATCCGATGCGGGTGAAGCGATTCATGGCCGCGCATCGGAAACTGGCGTAGCTGGGCGTTTGGTGGGGCGAGCGTCCTCGCGAGCCGGCTCGTCAGTAGCCTCGCCCCACCAAAACCTACTTAGCACCACCGCGCTGTTGCTCCGCTGGTTTTCTCTGCATAAACTTGG
>JANNAO010000107.1:0-3476 GCA_031384405.1 Verrucomicrobiota bacterium
TGTCCACGCTGAAGCGCGGAATGCCCGCCTCGACGCGTGCGATTTCAAACGCACTCCAGCCACAGGCGACACCGCCGATCTGTTTCACCGACGCGATGAGTTTGTTCGCCATAGTTTCCAGCGCAGCCACAGGGACAAAAAAATCAAAGCCAACTGAACCAAGTCGCGCGTGATTCATCAGATAGATTTCACCGAGCGTCGCATCGGATAATTTTAAGGAATCGAATGACTGAGCCGGAATCTCAACGAAGATCGTCAACGCACGAACCACCGCCTCCGCTTGCGGCCCTTGCACCGTCAGCAATCCATAGTGCGGTGTCACGTCCACGATCTGCACGTCGTCCGCCACGATGAATTTTTCCAATCGCTCCGTGACGGGTTGCGCGAGTCCCGGCTCGAAGTCCAACAGCAGTTCGTCTTGAAGCGTGAAGATGTTTAGGTCGCTCTGGATTTTCCCTTTTGCTGTGGTGATGGCTGAGTAACAACCTTCGCCAACGCGGAGTTTCTTCACGTCATTCGTGACCTGTCCGTGCAGAAAGCGAACGCGATCCGCGCCAGTCAGGCAGATGCGCCCGCGAAAACCCAGGTCGAGAACGCCAGCGGTTTCGAGCAAGGCGGCATGTTCGCCTCGCGCGTCACCCAAATCCGCCACGACTTCTGCGCCATTCATGGAGGAGAAATTTGCGCCGAGACTCTGGTGGAGTTCATGGAGCAGCAATGGAGTTGGTTCGCTCACGAGGGTAATCGTTGTTCAACTCACCACGCGCATCTGCACCGCGTCAATGATCTGATCGCCTGAAAGAATTGAGCCGATGATCACCGCCGTCTGGCCCTTTTTCAAAAGCCCCTGTTCGATCATCGTCTTGAGCGCGGTCTCGATGGTGTTCTGCGGATTGATGAGATCGAACGGGATGACCATCGGCTTTACGCCCCAACTCAGACTCAGCCCGCGCGCCACGGAGTCCCGAGCGCACAGACCGTAGATCGTGGAATAATGCGGACGCAACCAGCCCGCGTAACGCGCCATGCTGCCGTGACGCGTGAACACCAGAATCGCTTCCGCCTTGAGTTCGTTCGCCATCACCACCGCGCTTTTCATGACCTTCTGCCGCGCCTGCGTCAACTCCGCCTGTTCATAAAAACGCGCGCCACCGCTGCGCTCGATGCGCTTGGCGATGCGGTCGAACACTTCGATGCACTTGATCGGATATTTTCCCACAGTCGTCTCGCCACTGAGCATGATGGCGTCGGCCTCCTCATAGACGGCGTTCGCCACATCCGTCACTTCCGCGCGCGTCGGCATGGGTGATTCAATCATGCTCTCCAGCATGTGCGTCGCGACGATGACCGGTTTGCCCACGCGCAAACACGTCTTCACGATGCGCCGTTGCACGATGGGCAATTCTTCGTAGGGAATTTCAATCCCAAGATCGCCGCGCGCCACCATGATGGCGTCCGCCTCGGCGACGATGGCTTCGAGATTCTTGATCGCTTCCTGATCCTCAATCTTGGCAACGACGAGTGGGCGATGTTTTGCGCCGGTGAAATGTTCCTTGAGCTGCATCAAGTCGCGCGCCTCGCGGACAAATGACAGCGCGATGAAATCCACTTCCAGTTCCAGGCCGAGCTTCACATCAGCGATGTCCTTCGACGTGAGCGCAGGCAGACTGACTTTGACGCCGGGCAGATTGATGTGGCGACGGCTGCCGAGTTTGCCTTCGGTGAGAACCTCGCACTCCACCTTGTTGCCGTTCTTGGCGAGGACTTTCATCTGAAGCGCGCCGTTGTCGAGCAACACCGTGTCGCCGACGCTGATGTCATTGATAAAATTCTCGTAGTTCACATCCACGGAATGTTCCTCCTCGCTGCGCTCTCCGCGCACCGTCAGCGTGAATTTCTGTCCCGGCTTCAAGTCGAGCGGCACAGGAAGATCGCCGGTGCGAATGGCTGGGCCTTGCGTATCCATCAAGATGCCAGTGTGTGAAAGGCGAGTAGCCGACGCAGCGCGGATGATGGCGACAATTTTGCGCACCCAATCATGCGGCGCGTGCGACATGTTGAGGCGAAAGATATTCACGCCCGCATCAATCAACGCGGCAATCATCTCCGGGGAACTGGTGGCGGGTCCGAGCGTGGCAACGATTTTTGTTTTTCTCATGGAAGGATTTTTCCTGCGCGGAGGATATGCAATCGCGCGCTGATGGAAAGCCGGGAGACGGGTTTGATAAAATTACGCGTGAACAGTCAGGTGCGTGCGAGTCAACTCGACAAAGTTGTGAGCCGTCAGTGCCGATTCAATTTCACTCGCGTTGGATTCAAACAATGCGAGCAACTCGTTGTTCTGAATGTTTCCAGTGGAGACGAGCGGGAGTTTCTTGGGGCTTCTCTTCAACCAGAACGAATCCACAAAATCGCTGTCCTTGGTGATCACTACGCTACCTTCGGAATCAGCCAGCATGGAAATTGTTTCATCTGCGGTGCGGTTTCCAATCGGGAGGTCAAAGGTGTGCCTTGCTTCATGTCCCACCTTCGACAGGATGCCGACCAGTCGGCGCGGCAGTTGGGCGTCCACGAGGAATTTCACGCCGCAAGCGGTTGGACTCGTTGCACCCGACTCAAGCGTGCGCCGTAGGCACAGGCCGCGCGCAAGTCATCGGCTTCGAGATCGGGATAGTCGGCGAGAATTTCAGCGGTCGTCATGCCGCTGCTTTGAAGCTCAAGAAGCATCTCAACCGGGTAACGAAGCCCGCGCACACACGGCTTGCCGTGGCAGATATTCTGGTCAACGGTGATTCGTTCCAGCAGTCGCTCATTTGACATGGGTTGAAATTACACCAGCGGCGAAGCGTCGCAAGGCTTGGATTTATTGATTCACATGCAGCACCTTCGCGGGCGGAAAGCCGTTGAAGTAAGTCGCCGACGCACTGCCGTAAGCGCCGATGTTCTCCGCATAGACCAAGTCATCCACTTCCAGATTCGGCAACAAGTCGGATTGCGAAATCACATCCAACCCGTCGCACGTCTGCCCGAACACGGCGCACACTTCCTTCTTGCCGGACTTGAACGCCGTCAACGGATACTGGCAGTGATCGAAAATAATCCCGCTGAACGTGTGATACACGCTGTCATCAATGTAGTAACAGCGCTTGCCGTTGCGTACCGCCTTGCCGATGACACGCGCCACGCTCGTCGCCGCTGTCGCCACGAGAAATCTTCCCGGCTCGGCGAGAATCTGGATGTCGGGCGGGAACAACCGTTCGATCTCCGCGTTGATGACGCGCGCCAACTCCGGGAACGGTTTGACGTGTTTATTATACGGCGCAGGGAAACCACCGCCGATGTCGAGAATCTTGAGTTCATGCCCGCGCGCCTTTGATTCCTTCATCACCGCCGCCGCCGTGTTGAACGCCTGGACAAAATTCTCAAAGTTCGTGCACTGGCTGCCGACGTGGAAACTCAAGCCTTCGACAACCAAT
>JANNAO010000254.1:0-3296 GCA_031384405.1 Verrucomicrobiota bacterium
GCGGCGACTTGTCGCCGCTTTTCCGCCGGGACGACTTGTCGTCCCAGCAGCACCGCGTACAGCGGTGCGTCGCATTGCGAAAGACGATCTCAGTCAAGAGGACGACCCACGCATGCGCGAAGCCGCTGTACGCGGCTTTGCCTGAGCGACAAGTCGCTCAGGCCACGAAAGCGGTGACAAGTCTCCGCACTCCAAAGCTGCGCGGCAGTTTCAAACACACCCGTTGCGGACGCGATTGCTTGTCAGGGCGACAGTTTTCCACAACGATGTTCACCATGAACTTGGAACACATCGGATTTAACGTCGTTGACCCTGTGGCAGCGGCAGAATGGTATTGCAAGAATCTGGGCATGACCCTCGCGCGGCAGTTCGGCCCGCCGCAGAACGGACGATTCCTAGCAGACAAGCGCGGCAAGATGATGTTGGAGTTTTATCACAACGCAAAAGTCATCGTGTCGGATTATCGCTCGATTCCACCGATGGCATTTCATGTGGCGTTCACCGTGGAGGATGTGGCGGCAACACGCGCCAGCTTGATGAGGGCGGGAGGAGCTGCGGAAGGGGAAATAACCGTCAACGATGACGGAGATGTGATCGCGATGGTTCGGGATCCGTGGGGATTGACGTTGCAATTGCTCAAGCGCGCCAAGCCGATGTTGTGATTATTTGGGGTGAACGTCTGTGCGGTTCAAAAATGACCAGATTGAACCAAATGAGTGCTTGCAAGAAATCCGCAGGGTATCTAATCTCTGCCTCCCATTTTAGGGAAATGGCCGGGCGTTTTGCTGGTGCAAAGCGTAGTCGGACAGCGATTGAAAGTTAATTTATGCCAGTCAGAATCCGTATGAAACGCATCGGTGCGAAAAATTCGCCCGTGTTCCGCATTGTCGTGGCCGATGGCCGCAGTCCTCGCGATGGCAAGTTCATCGAAGAGATCGGCACGTATCATCCCCGTCAAAAGGGCGAGAACGTGAAGCTCGACCTCGACCGCGTCAACTATTGGGTCGGCCAAGGCGCGCAGCCGAGCGAAACCGTGGCCAGCTTCATCAAGAAGCTCGGCAAGACGGCAGTCGCGGCTTAATAGATTTTTCGCCATGCAGGCGTTCCTCGAATATGTCGTCAAGGGACTCGTGCAATTTCCCGACGCAGTATCAGTTAAGGCGACCGAGCGCGCAGGGATGACGGTGTATGAATTGCACCTCGACCCGCAGGATGTGGGTAAGGTGATTGGCCGCCAGGGCCAGACGATCAATGCGATCCGTTCCTTGCTGACGGCTGGCAGCGCAAAAAAGGGAATCCGCTGCTCAATGGAGATCGTGGAAGACGCGAAGAGTTAGGAATGCAGAATTAAGAATGCGAAATGGAAGGCTGCGAGGCGCGCTGACATTTTTAATTTTTTAATTCTTAATTTTGCATCTGTGAAGATTGACGTGCTCACACTTTTCCCGGCGATGTTCGCTGGACCGCTGGATGAAAGCATCATAAAGCGCGCACGCACGGCGGGTTTGTTGGAGTTGCAGATGCACCAGTTGCGGGACTGGACGCATGACCGGCACAAGACCGTGGATGATCGCCCGTTCGGCGGCGGTCCGGGAATGTTGCTGAAGCCGGAGCCGATTTTTGAAGCGGTGGAAAGTTTGAAGCGCGAGAAGACGCGCGTGGTGTTGATGTCGCCCAGTGGACGAAAGTTCGATCAGGCCATCGCCCGCGAACTGGCCCAACAGGAACACCTGTTGATCGTGACCGGCCACTACGAAGGATTTGACGAACGGATTCGCGAAGGACTGGCGGACGACGAGTTGTCCATCGGGGATTATGTGCTGACGAATGGCGCGTTGCCCGCGATGGTGGTGATTGATACGGTGACGCGGTTGTTGCCCGGCGTGCTGGGGGATGACTCGAGTTCGACGGAAGAATCGTTCAGTCACGGATTGCTGGAGTATCCGCAGTGGACGCGGCCAGCGGAATTTCGCGGGATGAAAGTTCCGGATGTGTTGGTTTCAGGAAACCATGCAGAGATCGCCAAGTGGCGGGTGGAACAGGCGAAGAAACGGACGCAAGAACAGCGACCAGATTTGTTTTAGGAAAAATTTATTATGAACCAGGCATTGCTAGACAAAATTCAATCGGAACAGTTTCGGAAAGACGACGCCAAGTTCGGCGTCGGCGATTCCGTGAAGGTGCATACCAAGGTCGTCGAAGGCGACAAGGAACGTATCCAGATTTTCTCTGGCGTCGTCATCGGCAAGCGCGGTCGCGGCCTCAATGAAACCTTCACCGTCCGCCGCATCAGCTACGGCGAAGGTGTGGAACGTATTTTCCCGCTGCACTCGCCGCGCGTAGACAAGATCGAGGTCGAACGCCAAGGTGCCGTGCGCCGCGCCAAGCTCACCTACCTCCGCAACCGTCTCGGCAAGGGCGCCACGTTGGTCAAGGAGAAGAAAGACAAGACGGCTCCCGCCAAGAAGTAATTCTGGGCGACAACATTTCAAAGGCGAGGCTTCGGCCTCGCCTTTTTGTTTTGTGGCCGACACTTGTTTCAACTTCGTCTCAAGAACGTCCTCAATACGGCACCGGAGTTGCCGATAAACAGATGAGTGAGGACATGTCGCCATTTCAGATTTCGGCTGCCGCGTGAGGTTGCCGATGAGCTTCGCGATGCAGACCCAGCGGGATGTGAGGTGTGTGATGCGTTAGAGCATCGGCGCAGGATTGCGGGTGTTTTACCTCCGACCGATACCTCAACGCACGAATTCAAGAACCGCGATGTGTTTGGAGCGTTGACAATTTCCTTGGCAGGTGGTGATGAGGTTCAAGTCAGCATGGCGTCAGAAACCGGAAGCCAAGGATCGGATAAGCTTCAAACCGCGCGCGATGATTCACAGCCCGTCCAGCCGGGTTGAGTTCCAAATACCGGGCGAAAAATATGCCGCGCTCGATCGCAGCAAAATGGTGAAGCGCATCTTCATGCCGCCGTTTTAAGGATCAACCCTCAGCAAGTCAAACGTGATCCGCGTGCCTGAATCCCCGGTGCGTGACAGGCGAAAGAATCGTTTCTCCCATCCGAAAGCTCCGGTTGTTGCTGTGTAGCGTCACTTCGCGAAGTAATCCGGTTCGTTGCCTGGCTTCCACTTGATGTTGCAGCCGAGGCTGGGCGTTTGTGTGGTGGTGACGGGCTTTTCGTTCACGAGCGCGTCGAGGGCGGTGCGGAGGTCTTGGCCGGTGACGGGTATTCCATTGCCCGGACGGCTGGCGTCCAGTTGGCCGCGATAGACGAGGCGATGATTGCGGTCGAA
>JANNAO010000260.1:0-3529 GCA_031384405.1 Verrucomicrobiota bacterium
CGTTGGTTTTATACCTGGAACAGAGTGCCGCCAGAAAATATTCCGTCGGGCGCGAAATTTATTCCCATGGTCTGGAACGGAAAACCCGATGACTCCTACACCGAACTCGGCAGGCAACTCCGCAAAGCAGGCCACAAGGAACTGCTCGGCTTCAATGAGCCGGATCAGGCAAAGCAGGGCAACATGACCGTTGAGGCAGCACTCGACTTGTGGCCGAAGCTGATGGAGACGGGCCTGCGTCTGGTCAGTCCGAGCTGCGTGCATCCGGACAAGGACTGGATGAAGGCGTTCATGAAAGGCGTGGAAGAACGCAAGCTGCGCGTGGATGCCGTGGGCGTGCATTCCTACGGCGGGCCGAGCGCCGATGCGTTGATGAAGCGGCTCAAGGCCGTGCATGAAATGTTTGGCCGCCCGCTTTGGATCACAGAATTCGCCGTCGGCGACTGGCAGGCCAAAACGCGCGCGGAGAATCGTTATCGCCCCGAGCAGGTGGTGGATTTCATCCAGCAACTGTTCCCGCAACTGGACGCTTGCAAGTTTGTCGAGCGCTACGCGTGGTTCGCGCCCAAGCTGGACAGCGCGCCGCTCGGCCCGTGCGCTTTGTTCAACGACGACGGCACGCTTACGCCGGTTGGTGAAGCGTATCGCTCGGCATGATTCGCAAAACTCAAATCCAAAATCCCCAGCCGCAGCACCTCTCCCAGTTTTCAAACAGGCTCGTAGTAACGAGATCCGGTGGTCGTTTTCGGATCACGCGGTTGCTGTGAAAATTTTGCGATCAGGAAAAGCGGGGGAAGGATTTGATGAGGAAGGCAGGAAACCATGAGGGGAAAATTCTTGGGTTCATGGCCTTCTTTCGACCCGCTCTGCTCGGCTCACAGCCATGGTCATCGCATCTTTGGCGATGTGATTTTTTCAGATGGTTTACTTGTCGCAATCAACTCCAACACTCCCGGACTACTGGCGATGCCTGAGCGGCCAATGGCTGTCACGGCCACTGCTTCAAGGCTGGCTCGTGGAAAAGTTTGCGCCGTGCGTGTGGCGGGGAATATCTCCGTGGTCCAGCCGCCGTCGGTGCGCGATTGCACCACCCAGAACCGCACGTCGTCCGCCGTTGCATTGCTCCAACTCACGGTTTGATGCGTGGCGGATTTC
This sequence comes from Verrucomicrobiota bacterium, assembly GCA_031384405.1. Taxonomy (GTDB): domain Bacteria; phylum Verrucomicrobiota; class Verrucomicrobiia; order Limisphaerales; family JADLHS01; genus JADLHS01. The sequence continues at coordinate 1,156 of JANNAO010000260.1, forward strand.
GCTTCGGAAGCCTTCACGACGGGTTGCGCTGGCGTGGGGCGATCAATCCACGTCAGCGCGGGGACGAGCGCATTTTGCAAATTGATCTCGCTTCGCAGGCGGGAGCAGAGGGCGTTATTTTGCGCGGTGTGTTTCATGTTCCAAAGCACGTAGCCGCCGGGGCCGCTTTGTTTGCGAGTGATGGCGATCTGATTTGGGATTTCTTCCGGCGACCATTTCAAAAGACCCTTTGTGGCATCCACACCCGCGCACATGATCCGGTTCTTGGGGTTCTGCGCGTTCCACCAGTCGAGCAGAGCGGGGAAACTTTGGTCCTTCGGCTCGATGGCCCAGTAGAGTTGTGGCACAAAATAATCCGCCCAACCTTGCACGAGCCACTTGCGCGCGTCGGCGTAAAGTTTCGAGTAGGCATCGTAGCCTTTGATCTGCGGCGGATTGGAGGGACGCCAGATGCCGAACGGGCTGATGCCAAATTTCACCCACGGCTTCTGCGCCTTGATCGAGGTGTTCACACGCTGGATGAACGTGTTCACGTTCTCGCGTCGCCAATCGTCGCGGGTCATGCCGGAGTTTGCGCCAAACTTTTTCCAGCTCACGTCATCGGGGAAATCCAAATCTTTCCCATCCGCGCCTTTCTCGGCGTAGGGATAGAAATAATCGTCGAAGTGAATCCCATCCACGTCGTAGCGTTTCACCACATCCATCACCACGCTCAACGAATAATCCTGCGTCTCGCGCTCGCCGGGATCGAGCCAGAGATAACGCCCGTAGCGTGTCACGAGTTGCGGCTTGGTCTTGCTGACGTGATTGGCGGAGATGGGCGACTTGGCGTTGAAGTGATACGCGCGATAGGGATTGAACCACGCGTGCAGTTCCAGCCCGCGCTTGTGCGCTTCATCCACGGCGAACGCCAGCGGATCCCAGAGCGGCGATGGAGCTTTGCCCATCGTGCCCGTGAGATATTCAGACCACGGCTCGATCTTGGAATTGTAGAGCGCATCGCAGCCCGGACGCACTTGGAACACGACGACGTTCAAACGCAGTTGCGCCGCGCGATTCAAGATCGCGAGCAGTTCGGCCTTCTGTTCCGCGACAGGCAATCCGGGTTTGGACGGCCAATCACTATTGCCGACTGTGGCGACCCACACGCCGCGAAACTCGCGTTGCAACTTTGGCGGCGTGATCCCAAGTGTGTTTCCGCTCGGTGACGTGGTTTGTTCCGCAATTGCGCAACCACCGGAAAAAATCCCCGCGATGAAAACGCTAGACGCGATCAAGTGAGTCTTGAGATTCATGCCCAAGAAATACCGGGGCAGCGCAGGGTATTCAATGCTGAATCAGCGCACGAAGATGTCGGACAGGGCAGGGTGGGTCAGCCAGGGAGTTTCAACGCTATCATAGGAACGCCGCCTTCAGGCGGCGTTCCGGGGAAACCTTGAAGTTGCACACGTCAGCCCGCGATGGCACTGATCTCGACTGGCTCGACGCTGACGCCAGACTTGGTCAGCCACTTGATCGCGGCTTTTACTTCCTCGCGTTTGCCGTCGAGTTCAAGGCAGACGATGCCGATCTCGTCGCTCACGCTGCATTGGCGGATGTTGGTGACGACTTTGAACTTGTGACCCAGTTCCCAAATCAACGGCTTCTTGATGAGCTTGGGCGGATACATTAACCACAAGCGCGTTTGTTGCACCGACTCTTGGGTGGTCGGTTTGGATTTTGACTTGGCGGCCATAGGATTTGAGCGTTTGATTTGTTGGTGGGGCGAGCGTCCTCGCGAGCCGCGGCTCGTCAGTAGCCTCGCCCCACCAGAATGGTTCTAGCCTCCCGCGATCGCCGGGATGATGCTGATTTCGTCGCCGTCTTTGAGCGGGGTTTGTGAGCCTTGGAGGAAGCGGATGTCTTCCTCGTTCACATAGACGTTCACGAACCGGCGAACTTCGCCTTTTTCGTCCACGAGCCGCTCGGCGATGCCGGGGTAGCGGGACTGCAATTCGGTGATCGCCTCGCCAATGGTGGCGGCGTTGACTTCGACCAGCTCCTCGTTGTTGGTCAACTTGCGGAGCGGCGTTGGGATGCGGACTTTCTTTGGCATAAATTCAATTTCAGTTTTTCAGGGACGCGCTTCCATGGGAAGCAGATTCAGCACGAAGTCATGGATGGTTTGTGCATGCTTCAATGCTTCGTCAAATTCCGACTGAGACGGCATCGGATATTCAAAGCCACCGGGATAGCGGAATGCCGAGGCGTAAGGCGTCAACACGGCAGCGATTTTTCCAAACTTCGCGAAATCTGAATTGCTGGTTGCGGCCAGTTCCACCAAATCTTCGATGTCGTGTGTTTTGGGAATTACCTCATCTTTGGCTTGCAGCCA
>JANNAO010000312.1:0-10218 GCA_031384405.1 Verrucomicrobiota bacterium
AAGGGGTTGAATCCAGGCGCGTGCAACGGCGATGCAACCCCGTTGGGGTTGGGGATGTTATTTTTGACGTTCAACCCAGGGTAGCTCGTTCCTCGCAACCGCTGGGCTGAGTGATGGAATCCCGTTGGGATTCTCCGAAAGTATTTCCGAAAGGCATTAAGGTTAATCCGGCAACGCACTTTTTACCCGGCCAAACCACCTCATCACTCCGCGAGATGCGGATTCGCTTCAAGCCGTTCCCAGACGATCTTATCCAACTCTTCGCGCGCCGCTTCGTGTTGGATGCGTTCGATGATCTCGCCCGCAAAGGCGTGGATCAACATGCGCCGCGCCGTCTCTGGGCCAAGTCCACGAGTCTGAAGATAGAAGATGGATTCCTTGTTCAACTGACCGATGGTCGCGCCGTGCGTGCATTTCACATCGTCGGCGTAAATCTCCAACTGCGGTTTTGTGTCGGCTGTTGCGTCATCCGAGAGTAGAAGATTCTTGTTCGTCTGTTTCGCGTCCGTCTTCTGCGCGATCTCGCGCACGAGGATTCGTCCGTGGAACACGCCCTTGGATTTGTCGTCGAGGATGCCGTTGAAATACTCATGGCTCGCGCAATGCGGCTGCGCGTGTTCCACGATCATGTGGTGATCCGCCAGTTGTTCGCCGCGTGTGAGGTAAAGCCCGTTCAACACGCACTCCAAACCTTCGCCCGCGAGTTTAGTGCGGATGTTATTGCGCGAAAGTTTTGCGCCCAGCGCGAACGAGTGGACGTTCACATTGCTCGCCCGACCGAACTCGCCGTGGAACGACGCCATGTGAAACGCATCCGTCGCTTCGTCCTGAAACTTCACGAACTCCAAACGCGCGTTGTCGCCCACGAACAATTCCGTGACAGCGTTGGTGAAATAGCCCGCGCCGCCGAGCGTCACGTAACTTTCCAGAATTGTCACGCTGCTGTTCGCCTCGGCGATGACAAGATTGCGCGGATGAGTCGTCGCACCGGTCTGCCCGGCGGTGGACACGTAGATGAACTGGATGGGTTCTTCCACGATCTTGCCCGCAGGCACATGGACAAAGCCGCCATCAAGGAAAAACGCCTGATTCAACGCGCTGAAACCGTTGTCCGCACTGGCGGCGTATTTGCCGAGATGTTTTTCCAAAAACGCTGCATCGGACGCCAGAGCGGCGGCGAGGTTTCCGGCTTTCGCGCCGGCAGGAAGATTTTTCACGGAGGAAAGTTTCGGCGCGAAGTGGCCATTGACGAAGACGAGGCGCGAGCCGGATTGCTTCGCGAAGACGAGTCCGTCGAGTTGTTCGGCAGAAATGCTCGCACCGGATTCAAACGCGGGATTGAACGGCAGCTTGGCGATGGCGGCGGTGTTCGTGAAACGCCAGTCCTCGTGATCGAGCGTGGGCGTGCCGATCTCACTGAAGCGCGCGAGGCCAGCCTTGCGGATGGGCAACAGCCATTTGGGCTGACTGCCTGCGGTCTCGAAGCGACTGAACTTTTCGAGATACGCGTCTGGTGAATTCACGGGTTGAATGTCTTTTGCCATGTTTGGGTTTGTTGCGATGCGGGTTTTGCGCGAGCAACGGACGGGGATTCTGCCAGCAAAAGTTGTTTGCGCAAGCGCGGCGACGCCACCGGGTGCGATTCGGGTGTGATTACAAACGGGTGGGGGCAACCGCATGACTGAATGGGCAGGACGCGCCCTACCAGTCGCAGACCTTTGTCAGCCTCACCCGACTTTAATCACACCCGTGCGATTCAGGTGTGATTAAAGACGGGTGAGGGTGCGGAAAGAAATTCTGCGAATCAGGTGTACAAATATAGATAGTTGCGAATGGCACTTAGTTAGCGGCAGGCATCCTTGCCTGCCGTAGAGCCGGGCATCCCTGCCCGGCGGAAGAAATCACACGAGCAACGCGCGACACAGGTGATTCGAGAGACGCACAGAAATCCACGCCCCTTTTCCGGGCGGCAAGGATGCCGCCCTCTACGGCAGGCAGGGATGCCCGCCGCTACAATCGCGCCGCACCGTCAGTTCCGTTCCGGCTCAAATCGTCTTTGAGTGCCTGCGCTCGCCCGCTGGCGCGAGGGTGTTGTCGAAACACATCGCGATGTTGCGGATGAAAAGTCGGCCAGAATCGGTGACTTCCAAGCCGTTCGCTGTCCGACGTATCAATCCATCGGTTTCGTAAGGCGCGAGCGCGGCGAGTTCCTTGGCGAAATGTTGCTCGAAGTTGATGCCAAGCTTTTGCGACATGGCGGCGAAATCAAGCGAGAGATCGCACATCGTTCGCATGATGGTTTCGCGGCGAATCTTGTCTTCTTCCGAAACGAAATATGCTTTGTGCAGCGGGACTTTGTCGGCGTCCACGGCGGCTTGATACTTCGGAAGTTCCTTCTCGTTCTGCCAGTAGGCATCGGGGATTTGCGAGACGGCAGACATGCCGAACGCGTAGATGTCCGAACCGGCGCGAGTGCTGTAACCCTGGAAATTCCGCTGCAATTGCTTGCTGCGTTGCGCGATGGTCAATTCATCTGTCGGCTTCGCGAAATGATCCATGCCGATATAGACATACTGATCATCCGCCGTCAGCCGCTCGATGACGAGCTTGAGGACTTCCAGCTTCGACTCTGGCGTGGGCAGGATTTTTTCTTCGAGAATCTTTTGCGCGGGTTTGATCCACGGGACGTGCGCATAGCTGAACACAGCGAGCCGGTCCGGTTTCATCTCTAGCACGGTGTCGAGCGTTTCGTTGAACGTCGCAGGCGTCTGAAACGGCAGACCGTAGATCAAATCCAGATTGATCGAGCCGAAGCCGAGTTCGCGCATCCAATCCATCGCCTGCTGCGTCATCTCGCGCGGTTGGATGCGGTGGATCGCCTCCTGCACTTTGGGATTAAAATCCTGCACGCCCATCGAGGCGCGGTTGAAACCGATCTCGCGCAATGCAACCATGTGTTCGCGCGTGAGGCGGCGCGGATCCACTTCTACACTCGCCTCGATGTCCGGCGAGAAGGTGAAATGCTTATGAATGATTTCCCCGAGGCGGCGGATTTCGTCGGGGCGCAGAAACGTCGGCGAGCCGCCACCAAAGTGGAGTTGAACAGCCTTGCGATCTTTGTTCAATCGTGGCGCGAGCTTGGCAACTTCGCGGCCTAGGTAATCAATGTAGTCGTTACCTTTGTCGTGATTCGACGTGATGACCGTGGTGCAGCCGCAGAACCAGCAGAGTGTTTCGCAAAACGGGATGTGAAAATAAACCGAGAGATCGCGCACGGACTGGTTGTTGGCTTCGATTTTTTCCGAGAGTTGCTCCCACAGAATCGTGTCCACGAACTTGGTCGCAGGCGGATAGCTGGTGTAACGCGGCCCGGCCACGTTGTATTTTTTCACCAAGTCCAAATCTACGTTCAGTGTTTTCATGGGAGGAAGATAAACGCAGAGACGCAGAGAACGCGGAGGTAACGCAGAGAAGATAAAACAATTTCTCTGCGAATCTCAGCGTTCTCTGCGTCTCTGCGTTGAATGATGGGGTTCATTTGAAAGTGCGCACCGTGTCCACCAACGCTTGGATGTTCTCCAGCTTGGCGCCCGGCGTCAAACCGTGGCCGAGGTTAAAAATGTGGCCGGGCCGTCCGCGCATCGTTTCCAAAATCTTTTGTGTTTCGGCAGCTACGACTTCTGGAGTTGATTCTACGATGAGTGTCGGCGGCAAATTTCCCTGCATCCCGATGTGCGAAGGAATGATCTTTCGCGCTTCAGCTAGGTCGGTCTGCCAGTCAACGCCGAGAACATTCGCGCCGCTGGCGATGAGATCAGGCCAGTTGCCGTGAGTGCCGAGGCAGAAGGCGATCACAGGAGGCGATGGGCGAGAGGCGATGGGCGAGAGGTTTGAAACAATCGCCTTCATCCACCGTCCGCTCGCTTCTTGAAACTCACTCGCTGCCAGATGCCCGCCGTGGCTGTCGAAGAGTTGCACCGCATCAACTCCGGTGGCGATCTGCATTTGCAGATAAGCGGTCACGGCGGCGGTGAGTTTTTCCGCGAGTGCAAAATAAGTCTTCGGGTCTTCGCGGAACAACGCGAGGGCGCGGCTGTATTTCGGAACGCTCGCGCCTTCCATCATGAACGTGGCCAGTGTCCACGGCGAACCGCTGAATCCGATGAGCGCGGTTTGATCGCCGAGTTCTTTCCGCAACATTCTCAGTGCGCGATCCACATAGCTCAACTTGTCGCAGACTTGCGCGACGGAAAGTTTCTCGATGTCCGCCTTGCTCGTGATGGCGAAATCCATTTGCACGCCGCCAGTCTCCTTGAAGTGATACGTCTGCCCCAGCGCTTCGGGGATGACGAGGATGTCGCTGAAAAGAATTGCCGCATCGAAACCAAAACGGCGAATCGGTTGCAATGTGACCTCGACGGCGAGTTCGGGATTCTGGACAAGTTGAACAAACGTGTAAGTCTCCTTGAGCTTGCGATACTCTGGCAACGCGCGCCCCGCTTGCCGCATCAACCAGACGGGTGGGCGATCATTCGCGCGGCAATGACAAGCGTTAAGGAAGCGTTGGCGGTTGGTGATGGTGGCACTCACGATTTTTGCACGAAGTTGTTCGCCATGTTTTCCAGTGCCTTGATCCAGAGCGGATGTTCGTTCATGCAGGGGATGCGGGTGAATTCCTTACCGCTTGCTTTCAGAAAATCTTCGCAGCCGCGCATCCCGATTTCCTCGATGGTTTCCAAACAGTCCGACACAAACGCCGGGCAGATGACCATCATGCGCTTCTTGCCTTCCTGCGCGAGCCGGACGAGTTCGTAGTCGGTGTAAGGCTTGAGCCACGGGTCTTTGCCGAGGCGCGATTGGAATGAGACGGAATATTTCTCCTTGGGAATACCCGCGAGTTTCACGAACTCCCGCGTCGTGGCGAAACACTGCGCGCGATAACACGTCGCGTGCGCCGGGCTTGCGACCTCGCAGCAGTTCTTCGCTTTCAAGCAATGGCAGCCGGTCGTGTCTGACTTTCGCAAATGCCGCTCCGGGATGCCGTGGTAACTGAACAGCAAGTGATCGTAATCCTGTTTGAGCAAATCCGCCGAACTCGCGACGAGTGCGGCGATGAAGTCTGGTGAATCATAATACGGCGGTTGCACGGTGATCTTCATTCCCGGCGCGAGTTTGGCGGCGACTTCCTGCACGCGGACCACGGCGGTTTCGTAACTGGACATCGCGTAGTGTGGGAACAGCGGGATGAGCAAAGTTTCGGTCACGCCTTTTGCCACCAGCTTTTGCACGGCGGATTCGATGGAAGGATTTTGATAACGCATCCCCAGTTCTACCGGAACGCTGAGGCGATTTTGCAATTCTACTTGGACATGTTTGCTTGTGACGACGAGTGGCGATCCGTCCTTGGTCCAGATTTGTTCGTAAGCATGACCCGATTCCGCCGGGCGTTTGATCAGGATCAAGCCCACGACGATGCGGCGGATCGGCCACGCGACGTCAATGACGCGACCGTCCATCAAAAATTGATTCAAGTAACGCCGCACGTCCGGCACGTCCGGGGAATCGGGCGAACCGAGGTTGACCAGCAAAACGCCTTTGCTCATGTCAGGAAATTAAACCATGCGCAGCGGCGATGAACACGGAGAAAATATCCCAAGGATTTTGGTGTGTGCTTCCGACGAGTCTCAGCCGAGTGTGTTGAGTGTGTTGGCAGGCAAGTCGGCTAAAGCGCGCGCTCTGTTCACAGCCGTTTCACGCGGATGTTTTTGTAGCGGACGACGCTCTTGGGGTCGTGGCCTTGAAGGGCGAAGGTTCCTTCGTCCAGCTTGCGGCCAAAACTTTTCCCCGGTTGCGCACCGGGCGGTTCGTTGTATTGGAGAACAATTTTGCCATCCACCTTCACTGTCACCTTGCTGCCTTCAACGATGATCTCCTGTGTCCACCATTGATTGTCTGCGGCGAGAGACTGGCTGAGATTGACGAGGTCGTAGAGGCTGCCGGTTTTTTTCCAATCGCCCTGCGTGTTGTTGACCTGACATTCAAACCCGGCTTTGGGCCAGCTTTTCTCCTGATACTTCGTGTGGAAATAAATTCCGCCATTGGAATTTGTGTCCGTCATCACGTCCACCTTGAGATGAAAATTTTTGAACGGCTGCTCATCGCCCACATAAAAAAGATGGCAGGGCTTGCCGCTGGCGACGAAGGCACCGTCCACGATGGCGAACGTGTTGGTGTTTTCCTCGGCGAGCTTCCAGCCAGAAAAAGTTTTACCGTCCATCAATGATTTGAAACCCGTTTCGTCTTCAGCCGCGAGTGCTGAGACGGCGACGAGTCCGAGTGCGAGAAAGAGAATGCGTTTCATGGCGGAGACAGTAGTGACGCCGAAGATGACCGCCAAGACAAAAGGTTTGGCCGGAGTCTGGCGGTTATGAGTGAAGCCGCCGCTCTGCGGTCATCGGTCTTAATCGTAATCGTAATCTTTTTCTTAATCTCCCGGCCCAAGGATTCTGAAGGAGATTAAGATTAAGATTAAGAAATCGGCGCAGCAGTTTCAGTCGCGCCCGCCCTCCGCTTCACCGATGCGTGAACAAACTATCCATGATGACCTCCTTGGTTTTCCAGAGGAGCGACATGGTCAGCGACAGCGGCAACAGCACGAGCAACATCAACATGGGTTGCCCGATGTGTTGAAGACGGAGGAGGATGTTGACTAGCACACCTGGAAGATTCGGCATCTGCAACAGGAACACGTAGCCCGATGCGATTACCAGTAGCAGCACGAGCAGCGCGCGGTTGATGACGGTGAACTGGCGCGTCTCTTGTCGCAACATCTCATCGGGAATCATTTCACCAAGGCGCGCGATGACAAGGTTGAGATTGAACAAAAACAACAAGGATGTAACCGCCAGCACGCCGACGACCGAAGTGAAGAACGAATTGTCCGGCATCCGATTCCACCAGTAAAGAAACGGGCTGAGTCCGAAGTTCACCAACGCAACCAATCGCGCGCGATCCAGTGCCAGCCGCCACGGGCGTTCCTGTTTCTGAAACGCGCCGATCTGCCAAAGTCCGTAGAAGATCAGTCCCGTGGTTAGCATGGCCGGTGCGATGCTGAATACGCGGAACCAACCGCCGACAGCCGTGCCCACGCAGATGATCAGCGCGGCGGGCAATCCCCAGAACAGTGCCGAGAGTCCGCGCACCAGCTTGCCAAGCGCGCGGAGCAGTTCGGGGTTGGGTTGGGTGTCCATTGTTTCGAGGATGGAGGATAGAAGATGGAGGATCGCAGAGCAACGCGCGCCGTCTTTTGCCATCCTCTATTCTCTATCCTCCATTCTCCTCATGCGGCAGCATTCAGAAGTTCAGATACGTGTAAGACTTCAACCCGCGCTCATAGTCATCCAACAGCCGCATCGCTTCGCTCGGCTTCATGCGATCAGACTTGATGGCTTCGTCCATCTGCTGCTTCATGCGACGCTTCAATTCATTCTCGTCGTATTGCACGGAAGCCAGGCATTGAACGATGGTGTTACCCTCAATGATTTCCTCGACGTAATAACCCGTCGGCTCGTCGGGATCAAGGAACACATGCACCTCGTTCACGCGACCGAAAAGATTGTGCAGATCACCCATGATGTCCTGATACGCGCCCATCAGGAAGAAGCCGATGTAGTAGGGCACTTGTTTGCCATCGCCATTGTAACTGAGTTTGTGCAGCGGCAACGTGTCGCGCACGTCGCGCAAATCTATGAACTTGTTGATCTGGCCGTCTGAATCACAAGTGATGTCCACGAGAGTCGCTTCGCGCGTGGGTTGTTCATTCAACCGGCTCACCGGCATGATGGGAAACAATTGTCCCAGTGCCCAGTGATCCAGCAACGATTGAAACACGGAGAAGTTGCACAGGTATTGATCGCAAAGACTGTCTTCGAGTTTGCGGATTTCTTCCGGGATGTAGGCCTGGCCCTTGAAACTTTCCACCACCGCGCCGCCGATTTCCCAGTAAAGATTCTCGATCTTGGCCTTGTCCGGCAAATCCATCATGCCCAGCGTGAACATGTGTTGCGCATCGTCGCGACGTTCCTGCGCATCGTGATACGCTTCGAGCTTGTTCAACTTGGCGAGGTTCTTCTTGATGTCGAGAAGCTCGCGCACGATGGGTTGCTCGTTGTCGCCGTAGGTGAAGGCGATGTCGGGATGCGTCTTGCCGATCGCGCCGAAGACTTCCACCACGAGCACGCTGTGATGCGCGACAATGGCGCGCCCGCTCTCGCTGATGATGTCCGGGTGCGGAACTTTCTCCTGATTGCAAACATCCGCGACGTAATAAACGATGTCGTTCGTATATTCCTGGAGCGAATAATTTGTCGAACTGTCGAATGCCGACCGGCTACCGTCGTAATCCACGCCCAACCCGCCGCCCACGTCGAGATATTCAATGTCGAAACCCATCTTGCGGATCTTGCAGTAAAATCGCGTCGCCTCCTGCACGGCCTTCTTCACCGTGAGAATGTCCGGCACCTGCGAGCCGATGTGGAAATGGATCAGCTTGAGGCAATGACCGAGGTTTTCCGCCTTCAACATTTCCGTTGCCGCGAGAATCTCCGCCGTGCTCAAACCAAACTTGGCGTTCTCGCCGCCGCTCTCCGCCCACTTGCCCGCGCCCTTGCTCAATAACCGCGCACGGATGCCGACGAGCGGTTCAACGCCGAGTTGTTTTGAAACCACGATGATCTGTCGCAACTCCTCCAGCTTTTCGACGACCATGATGACCTTCTTGCCGAGCTTGGTGCCGAGCAACGCCATCTTGATGAACTCCGCGTCCTTGTAACCATTGCAGATGATGAGTGCGCCCATCTGGTTCTGCAACGCGAGTCCGGCGAAGAGTTCCGGCTTGCTGCCGACTTCGAGGCCGAAATCAAACTGCTTCCCCGCATCAAGAATTTCTTCAACAACCTCGCGAAGCTGGTTCACCTTGATCGGGAACACGCCTCGATACTTGCCTTGATAATTGAACTCCGTGATCGAGCTGCGGAACGCACGATTGATGGACTCCACGCGATGCCGAAGGATGTCCTGAAAGCGGATGAGCAACGGAAACTTCAACCCGCGTCCGCGCGCCTCCTCGATCACATCGGATATCTCCACCGAAGTGCCCGCGTCTTGGAGCGGCGTGGCGATGACTTCGCCCGCGTCGTTGATGTCGAAATATTTTGCTCCCCAGCGATGGACGTTGTAGAGGTTGCGCGCCGCGTTGGTGTCCCAATGCGGCGTGGATTCGGAAGAAATGCTCATCTCGGTAAATTCAAACCGAGCGCACTATAAAAACCTCACCACAGAAAGCAACAAGCGTAACAAAAAAGTTTTCTTCACAGAGGCGTTATCAAAACCTCGTAGCCGCTGACAATGTTTGTTACGCGGGTCAGAACTCAATCATTGCAAAGGCTTGGCCTCCGGCTCAAGCCCGCCGGAGTTGTGTCAAAAGTAAGGAGCGGATCGCGGGTTCAGTTCGTATGGCAGTCTGGCGAGTTTGTTCATGCGCGGAGTGGACTCGGTGATGCGATTGCATCAGTTCCGCAAACTGGACTGGCGTGCGGGCAAGAGTCTGGGCAAGCGCGACCGGCTGGTGACGTGGAAGAAGGGACTGTTGCAGGGCAAACTCTGGACTGCGGAAACGTGGGCTGCGTTGCCCGATGAACTGACCGTGCGGCTGGTGGAGATCGTGGTGAGCGTGCCGGGATTTCGCACGCACAAGATCGTGCTGGTCACCACGCTGCTGGACGCGCAGACCTACAGTGCCGAGGAGTTGGGGCGGTTGTATTTCCGGCGCTGGTCGGTGGAGTTGTTCTTCCGCGACATCAAGCAGACGCTCGGGATGGACGTGTTGCGCTGCAAAAGTCCCGCGCTCATCCGCAAAGAGGTCGTGATGCACGCCATCGGTTACAACCTGATCCGGGCGTTGATGCAGGACATCGCCCAGAGCTATCAAATGGCGGTGTCACGGCTCTCGTTCAAAGGGACGGTGGACGCGTTGCGACAGTGGCGCGAGTTGTTTGAAACCGGCAAAGCCGGAGTGCGCGCCGGGTGCAGATTGAAGGAGCTGTTTTATCGGAGCATCGCGGACGATCTGCTGTTGGAACGCCCGGAGCGATCCGAACCGAGGATGAGGAAACGAAGGCCGAAAAACTTTCCCTTGCTGATGCGTCCGCGTCAGCAAAT
>JANNAO010000323.1:0-14204 GCA_031384405.1 Verrucomicrobiota bacterium
TGGACGCCCCACCGGACAGGCGAGACGCCTGTCCCACTACGGAAGCCGCATCCGGGCTTTGGGATCCTTACGACGCCGAAGTCATCCGCCTGTTGAAACTCGTCGGCATTCCCGCCCCGGAAGCGCGGCTGAAAAATTATCCGTTCGAGATGTCCGGCGGAATGCAGCAACGCGTGATGATCGCGATGGCGTTGGCCAGCGAACCCAAATTGCTCGTCGCGGATGAGCCGACCACCGCGCTCGACGTGACGATTCAGGCGCAGATTCTGGACTTGTTGCGCGACCTCAAGGAACGCCTCGGCATGGCGATCCTTCTCATCACACACAATCTCGGCATCGTAGGCGACATCGCGGATCGCGTGGCGGTGATGTATGCCGGTCAGATCGTGGAGCTCGCTCCGGCGCGCGAACTCTTGCGGCGACCATTGCACCCATACACGCGCGCGTTGATGGCGAGTGTTCCCAAACTTGGCGGTGATGCGACACGTTTGACCACGATTCCCGGAAACGTTCCGCGCATCGGAAATTTTCCATCGGGCTGCCGCTTCGCGCCGCGCTGTCCGATGGCGCGCGAGGAATGTGGGAAGGCGTTGCCGGAGTTGATCGAGGTCGAGCCACAACGCTGGGTGCGGTGTCCGTTTTGGAAATGAAAAGATCAACGGTCCAATCTGCTGCCGATTTTTTGCCACGAAGAGGCACAAGAAGCACAAAGGGGACGGGTAAGAAAATCTGCGACTGTGAAAGAATTAGGGGACTTCGGTTTTGTGCTTCTTGTGCCTTTTTGTGGCAATCCATTCCCTGCCGTTCACCGCGTCCGCTGCGCCTGATCCCAAAGCAGCCACACCATCTCGTCGTTGAAAACCTGTGGCGTCGGATAGCCGCGTACCAGTTTCACACCATCTCGCACATCGCGAGCGCCGCGATTCAAGAGCGCTTGTGGCGCGCGTTTGATCAATTCTCCCGCCAGCCAGACAATCTTATCCACGAGTGAAAACTCCGGGCGATCCACGACGTAACGAAATGGAAACTCAGCGGCGTTGATCTGGAAACGTTTTCCGCTGCGGGCGATCACAATCTCGATCAGGAGTTGGGAATCCTTTGCCAGCTTGTGCGTGTGCTCGACAGTTTCTTTCGGCCAGACGCCTGTTGCAGGATTGTAACTCATCTTGGTTCCAACTTTGGTGACATGACCGATGCCGAAATGTGTCACCGCGCCGAGTGCGAGCAGGGAGATTTCGCGCCATGCAAATTTCTCCGGCCTGCCGATCTGGTCGAACACCACAAGGTGTGCGTCGGTGAGTTCGATGCGTTGCAAGGTGAATTTTTTAGGTAGGGCAGGGAGATTGTTTTCTGCGACGAATACGGCGTCCACACCCTCGGCGTTGAGCGCGCGATGAAATGCCCGCGCTTCGTCAGAGGTGAGTTTTTGCATGAGAATGCCCTCGGCGTTTGCAGCGAGACGGACGGCATCTACATCCGTCAGATGACTGAAAGAACTGAATGCGCGCCGGATTTGATCCGCAGAGGGACGTGTTTCGCTGCGCAGCAGCACAGCGTAATGGCTCGTGGCAGACATCGTGTGATTTCAGGAGAAAGCCATCGGCACAGTCTGCGGCGGGCCGACGCGTTCAAGATATTGGGTGATGACGGTCACAGCTTCATCCACATCGTCCGTGATCGTCAGCAACTCCAGATCGCCCGGGCTGATGTATCTGTTGTTGTCCCGCAACTCGCTCTGCATCCAGCGCAGCAAGCCTGACCAATGTTTTTTGCCGAAGAGTATCAACGGAAATTTTGGAATGCGTTCGGTCTGAACGAGCGTGAGCACCTCGAACAATTCATCCAGCGTGCCGAAACCGCCGGGCATATAGACGAATGCGAAGCTGTATTTCACGAAACAGACTTTGCGCGAGAAGAAGTAGTGGAAGTTCACCGGCACGTTGGCGAAGTCGTTGCCCTTCTGTTCATGTGGCAATTCGATGTTGAGGCCCACGGATTTTCCGCCCGCAGCAGCAGCGCCTTTGTTCGCGGCCTCCATGATGCCCGGCCCGCCGCCGGTCACCACGGGGATGTTGTGACGCGCGAGTTTTTTGGCGAGTTCCACTGCGGCTTTGTAGTAAGGATCGCGCGGCTTGGTGCGCGCCGATCCGAACACCGTCACCGCCGGATGCAGATGCGAGAGCGTCTCAAAGGACTCGACGAATTCACCCATGATGCGCAGGACGCGCCAAGGGTCTTCCTTGATGAAGCCATTGCCGTGATTGTTCATGCGCCGCAGAGTAGCGTGGCGGTGCAGGAGAAGGAAGCGGAAGTGTTGTGGCGTGGAATGCTGAGAACCTGCGTCTGGATTCAACCGCCGATCTGCAAAACTACTTCGCCACTTCCTTCGTGAACGCGTTCACCGCTTTGATCTTCGCGTCTTTGGCGGCGTCCATCACTTTCACGATCTGACCGAACGGCGCGGCCTTGTCCGCGTTGATGGCGAGTTTGAGTTCGGGATTCTTTGCGGTGCGCGCTGTGAGTTCGCTTTTCAAACCTTCCACCGTCACGGGCAACGATTCTGGGCCGAGACGCAAGTTGCCTTGCGGATCAATGCTCACGATCAACGGCGCGTCTTCGCTCGCTCCAGCCTTCTCGGATTGCGAGGATTCGGGCAATGCCAACTTCAACGCGGACTGTTGCTTGAACGTCGTCGTCACCATCAGGAAAATCAGCAGCACGATGAGCACGTCAATCAGTGCCACGATGATGATCGTGGGTGTGGAGCGGCGTTTGCGGATGAAGAAGCGCATGGGGTTAGGGGAGTGACTGGTTAAATGAGTGATTTGTTAAATGAGTACGAAGGTCGCCAGCGGTAACCGATTTAACCCATCTCTGATTTAACTTATTTAACTTCACTTCGTTTTCTCCTCGCGATACAGCCGACGCATGAATTCGTCGCACAAGGTTTCCATCTCCACGGCGAGCATCTCGACTTTCTTGCTGTAATAACTCCACGAAACCAGAGCAGGAATCGCGATCAACAATCCGATGAGCGTGGCTTTGAGGATCAGCGCGATGCCTTGCGCGAGTTTCGAGGCGTCGTTCAATCCCATCGCGCCGACGTTCTCGAACGTCGTCATCATTCCCAGAATCGTGCCCACCAATCCCAGCAGCGGCGCGATGCCGACGATGATCTCCAGCACCACGAGACCGCGTTCGAGTTTCACGATCTCGTGCCGGGCGCGGGTTTGAAGCGCGTCCACGGCTTCTTCCTTGGGCCAGTTGGAGCGTTCGATGGCGGTGGAGATCAACCTGCCGAGCGGTGAGGCGTTCTGCTCACAAGCGCGCCTGACCATTTCAGCGTCGTTCTTTGACTTGCAGGCTTCGATGGCATCTTCGATCTGTTGCGGCACGACTTTTTTCCAACGCAACGCCAGCCCGCGTTCCACGATGAAGGTCAGTCCGACGACAGATGTAACGATCAGCAATATGTAGACTAGGTATTCCATTTTTAGGTTTGTGTTCTCTGCCGGTGACAGCCCGGCTCAGTTGTAATTAAAAGTGAATGTGATGCGTCGTGAATCTTCGCCCACCATCAGCCGCATCTCTCGCGGCCATTTGTCGAATGGCGACGGATCCAGCACTGCCTTTTGGCACAACAACGACAGCGTCTCCGAAACGGTGGATTCAACGACCTTCATTTCAGAGATGCGTCCGTCGTAGTTCAAGACGAATTGCACCACCACCTTGCCTTGGCGATAAGCGTCGTAACTCATGTTGTCCAGCAGGTCATACCAGCGTGATGACACTGCATCAATAAACGCCCGATCATACGCGCCGAAGCCCGTGGCCTTCACGTCGAGCGATGCGTTCGGACGTTGCGCCGCGCCGCCGTCTTGTTTCATCTTCTCGCCGCGCTGCAACATCGCTTCCTTGATCGTGCGCGGGCGTTTCTTTTCCTCGGGCTTTTTCAAGTCCACCTTTGCGATCGTCATGTTGCCGGGAGAAATTTTAGGCTTGGGCGGATCGGGCATGAGCTGATCGAACTTCTTCTGTGAAGACGCGTCTGTCTTGGTCGCGTTCTCTTGAGTGCCGTCAATCTTCGGTTCGTTCAACTCCTTGTTCAGGTCAGGATTGGCTGCGATGGAATTTCTGTCGGAGTAACGCTTCGCGTCCTTCGGCTCTTTGGCCACAGCTTGCGCCTCGCTCACATCCACGAAGAGCAATGGCGGACGGGAGGGTTGTTGTTGCTTGGCTTGGACGGGCGGTGTTTGGACAATCTTCTGCACCCACGCGGGCCATTGGATGTTCCGTCCCAAGACATAAACGCCCCAGAACGTCAGATGCAGGGTGAGCGACAACGCCAAAGCCAGCCCGAGTCGTGTGAACTCCAGCCGGTTTGGTCGCAGTGTCGTCAACTCTGTCCTGTTTCCCGTCATTCCGGGTCAGGTTGCCGCACGGTTTGTGCCGGAGCAACTGTTTAGAACCGTCGCGTTGGGGCAGACTACAAACTCACTCCAAATTCTGCGGATTCAACGGCTTCAAATCCTTCGTCACGAACAGGCCGTCTTTGCGGATGAGTTCGCCGTCGAACCAGATTTCGCCGCCGCCCCATTCCTTGCGCTGGATCAACACCATGTCCCAATGCACCGCGCTGCGATTACCGTTGTCGGCGATCTCATACGCTTGACCCGGCGTGAAATGCAGCGAGCCAGCGATCTTTTCGTCGAACAGGATGTCGCACATCGGATCGAGGATGTAGGGATTGAAGCCGATGGCAAATTCACCGATGTAACGCGCGCCCGCGTCGGTATCGAGGATTTCGTTCAGGCGCTTGGTGTTGCTGCCAGTGGCTTTGATGACTTTGCCGTCCTTGAATTCCAGCCGCACGTTTTCAAATTTCGTGCCCGCGTAGATCGTCGGCGTGTTGAACTGGATGACGCCGTTGACGGAATCTTTCACCGGGCAGGAGAACACTTCGCCATCAGGAATGTTGAGCAAGCCCTCGCACATTTTCGCCCCGATGTTTTTGATGCTGAACTTGAGATCAGTGCCGGGAGAAATGAGGTGAACGCGATTCGCCTTCTTCATGCGCGTCTGCAACGGGATCATCGCCTTGGCCATCTTGCGGTAATCCATCGTGCAGACGTCGAAGTAAAGATTCTCAAACGCCTCGGTGCTCATGCCTGCGCCCTGCGCCATGCTCGGCGTCGGCCAGCGGAGCACGCACCAACGGGTCTTGTTCACGCGATGATCCAGCACGGGCCGGATCGTTTTCGAGTAAAGCGACATGCGATCGCTCGGCACGTCGGAGTTCTCGCTCATGTTGTCCGATCCGCGCATGGCGATGTACACCTGCATTTTTTTCATGCGAGCGAGTTCCAGATCGCGGACGAGTGAAGCGTGTTTGGCATCCGTGCCGCGCAAAACTTCGCGTGAGACGCGGGAATGACGGACATCAATCAACGGCGTGCCACCCGCAGCGCGAACGGCGCGGAGCAGTTCCACGGACATTTCGTCCGGGATGTCGGTCACGTCGAGCAGGACGCGGTCGCCTTTTTTGACGCGGGTGGAGTAGGTGATGAGCAGGTTCGCCAGTTTGGTGAAGCGTGGGTCAGTCATAATTTTGCAAAAGGCTAAGGAAGAAACGCGAGTTGTCGAGCGGAGTTGTGGCTTCGGATGCCTTGCCGCGACTGACGAAGAGGACAGATGGTGCATCCGGCAGGACTCGAACCTGCAACCTTCTGATTCGAAGTCAGGCGGCCTTTGGAGGGCGAACTGCTATGACACCGCCAAACTTTTCAGAAAAATTGTCCCATTGGTTGACACTGCGAACGCTCACCACGCGCCCGAAGACTCGCGAGTTTTACACCGATGTCGTCAACATCATCCGCCGGGAATGGGCGTTCGGAAATCCTCTCGCTGACACGATCACGGAAATGCAGTTGCTGGAGTTCGCGCAACTCGTCTCGGGTGAATGTCCCTCGCGTTGGAATAGCATCGTCGCCGCGCTCCGCTACGTCACGCCTGCCGCCGCAGTTTTGTCGCGCCGCAGATTGCGCGTGCGTGAGTTCAATCCGCCGTCGCAACTTTTGTTTGATGCGTTCCTTGCCGACGTGGACGCGAACCCGCGAACCCGCGCCGGTATCGTGGTTCGGTTTTTGGTGCTAACGGGATTGCGGAAGGGTGAGGCGTTCGGGTTGCGCTGGGAAAATGTTTTCGCCGATTACATCAAAGTGCCCGCCGCGCTCTGCAAGTCTGGCGTGGAGCGTGTGATTCCAATGTTGCCCGGCATGGCCGAAGTTTTGAAACGACTGAGAGCGATGGACAGCGGAGAGTTCGTGTTGCCGCGTAGCAATCCGCGCAAGGTGATCGAGATCACATCGAAGCGAGTGTTTGGCAAACAGTGGTCGCTGCATTGCTTCCGTCACTTGTTCGCTACGCGGTGCATCCAAAGCGGCGTGGACATGCCCACGGTGGCGCGGTGGCTCATATCGAATCCTAGAGCGTCGGTTTCCGGCTCCAGTCGCTGAAGAGGCCGTTGGTGCCGCGATTGCGGACTTTGAAGAATTCCTGTCGGTTTGTGGCGAACAACGTCACTGCGTTGGTTCCGGCCACGTTCGTTCGGAGTGTCCACGTCGTGAGGTTCGTTGACGCCCAAACTTCCGTGGTGAAGCTGCCGGGCGTGGCGGGAGCATTGTCCCAGAGGAGCGTGATCTTGCGCGGGAGCGGTGCGGGGGCGAGTTGTTGCTCGCTGTAGTAGAGCAAGCCGCCGAGCGTGGCGGTGAGGATGATGAATGAGATTCCAAGATCGCGGAGCGAACTGTCTGCGGGCTTCGGCTGGGGAGCGTCAGTCAAACAAAAGCGAGCCTTTGAGAGATTTCACCAGTGTCTTTTTGAACGCGCCGCACTTGCCAGCGAATGAGAACTTGCCGGACTTTTTCGAGCGACAGACGCGCCGTTTTGTTTTCCAAGTTTTCATTTTTTAGGCAACAGCAACCAAGCAACTGAGGCCAGTGCCAGAACCCAGATTGAATTCTGCGCGAATCCCAGATCGTCCCTGATCGGTATGGCTCTCATCATTGATTGCTTGAGCTTCGCGAAAAATGCAGCAGCACCACTAACCGGAGCCGTGTTGCTCTCACGACGGTCAAGCCAAGTCGGGAGGTAATTGACCAACCCCATCAAGCCAACTCCTATAGCGAGTGAGATAAAAATTCTATTCATGTTGCGGGTTGCGCTGGCAAGAGCGCGAGAATCTTTTGCGCGGCGGCTTTCGCGGCGGCGTTGCTGACGGTGTTGTCCACGATGGCCACGGCTTCGCGGATGAGGCCAACGGTCATTTGGTTGCGTTGCAACATGTCCACGATCTTCAAATCCATCGCTTGACCTTGTGGCGTGGTCTTGAGGACTTCGCGCAGGACTTCGATGGATTGCGCAAAGTTTTCCGCGAGAGTTTGAGCAGTCTGCGCTTGGGTGCTGACGCCGACGAGGGTCGCGTTGGCGGCGTTCAATTTCTTGTGCCGGTTCAATCCGAAGATGGACGCGAGGCCGAGCAGAATCACGCCGACGATGCCACCGCTGCCGGGGCTGACGGTGTTGACGACGCCGCTCGCCAAACTTGCCCATGATTGCAGCGCGACGCTGGGCGCGCTGGTGACGGTGGGGAGCAGGTTGGTTTGCACGTTGACGATGATTGCGCCGGTGGTCGCGTTCGTGGTGATGACTTCGCTGACGATGGCGGTGATGTTTGTCTTGGTGTCGAAAAAGTAGTCCTCAACGGCGGACGGCGGTGTCGAGCAGCCGCCGCCGATGAGAGCTGAAACCAAACACAGTAGAGTGAAGCCGAGCGGGAGTTTGGAGGATTTGAGCGCGTGAATCAGACGCGCGGCGAGATTAGTTTTCATGGATTCTTGGAGGAGTTGGTTTGCACGAGTTGCGCGAGGTGGACGCCGACTTGCAGCATTCCAACGCGCCGCGCCCATGAGTTCACAGGCTGGGTGACAATGAGACTTCCGCCAATGATGAAGCTCGCAGGATCAATGAGCGGATTCCAGACGGACGGGACGGACTTGCTGACTTTTGCCGAGGCCAACATGCCAACATACCCAACGATTAGAAAAATAAAATCGGTCATAGATTGTTGGATTTGCGGCTGCGTTTCTTGGTGACGAGTTTCCAAAGTGTGATGGCTGAGATCGTGAAGCCGAGCGCGAGACAACCAGTCTGCAAGACGCCGTTGATGGACTGGATGTGCGCGAGAAACCAAGCAAGGAAACTTGTCCCCGCTCCAACGCCGCCCTTGATTACAATTTCCCCGTTGGTCATTTCTTGGTTCACGCGAATTTCTTTTTCAACTTGCTCAGTCCCGGAAAGCCGAGCCAGCCCCACACGCCGACGGCGGCGATTGCCCACACCCAAAACGGGATTCCAAGCAACACTGACGACAGAACATCGCCGACGGTTTTGAAGATGCCGCCGACGAATCCGGTGACGTTGCGTTTGCCGTCTTGCCAACCTTCACTGAACGCGGTGTCAATCTCGCGATTCTGAGCGTCCACGCCGTAGGTGACTTGCGTTTCGTAATTGCGGTCCACTTTCGCTTTCCATGCGGGACCGAGTTTCTTGGCGCGCTCCTCGTTCAGGATGCGGAGTCGCGCGTCAGCGTCCGCTGCGCGTTGCGCGTTGTCGTCGTCGCCGTAGAGCCAAGAGCCTAGTCCCATAAAATTATCGTCCGAGTTCGGATTGGAAAAGTTCGACGGCAGATCGCAGTTGATCGCTTTCAGCCGCCGTCAAGCCGCTGCCGATGGAGGCCAATCCGAGATTCGCCGTCGTGTAAGCGTCGGTCCCGTAATCAGGCCAGTTGCGAGCCAGTAGGAAAACATTGGCGTTGGGCAACGCGACGGAAGCTGACGTGTATTGCTGGACGACGCCGCGAAGGTTGTTATTCATGGCGTTAGTGCCAATGGCCGCGATGCGAGATGCACTGAAAAACCCCCGCTGATCTGAGGATGCAGCGATATCGTTGTAAGCCGCCGCGTTGACAATGGAGCCGGAGTTCACTCCATTGCGGAACAGCGCAAGCTTGTCGCCCGCCTCGCCCGTCGCTACGGAGATATAGTTTCCGCCGTCGTTTGGCGTTTGGGTTTTGCAATACACCGCGATGTGCTGAGAGTTCAGGCTACCGTTGGTGGACGGGTTGTAAAACGTGTTTCCGTAGCCCGTGGTGCCGTCCCCGGTGATGCCGGAAAAGTTGTGTGTCACGCCGCCACTCCAGCCGATTCTGAACGTGTTAGTGTCCTTCAGATTCCACGAGTGGGTGTTGGAAGTGCCCCCAACCAACGGATAAAGCACTTGAACTTTCTCCCAAAGCCCGGCGGCTTTGACTCGAATGGCCAAGGTGGTCACGGCGTTTTTGATCGTGGTATCGGAAATTTCCGATGCGGTGAAAAACTTTTCTGCGTCTTGATCCACGGCCGCCGGTGGAGCGGATAAAACGTTCGTTCGCGTCCACGCTGTCGTGGCTCCAGAAATTAGAACGAGCAACGTGCCGTTGGAATTAACAATCATCGAGTCGCCCGCCGAGCGTGCGTTGGTTGGCCACTGAGACAACGAGTTGCCTGACACTGTGAGACCTTTAACCACTAAAGAATTAGTGGTGCCGATCATAAACCAATTCGTGTCGCCTACGGAACGGTATCCGCCGTTTGCCTGCGAGTTGGGGGGTGGAATTAGAGTGTAACCCCATATCTCACTCTGGCTCCAAGACTCCCCATCAACGGTGAACACTGCCACGCCCGTCGCATTCTTACCTCTAAAACCCGGATAGCCCGGAATGTAGGTCCCCGCCCCGTTGGTTACAGGAACTTGAAGTGCGAACATTCCAGAAAAGTTATTGGATGGAAAAACGAGTCCGCCTATAGATTGAGCCGAGATTTTCATCAGACCATCCAACCGATGGTCGTCAGTCATTCTTATGCTCGAAAAATCTTTTGGCGATTCGATTCCAATGTCGCCCGCCCGCAGAAGGAACGAGCCGCCGCTGGACTGGTTTCCGAACTGGATGTAACCAGGGTAATAGCCGTTAACTGTGTAGCCGCCCCAGTGGATGCCGCGTTCGAGCGCGTAACTTGTGTCGAATCGCATGACCCCGTTGGAAAATGTAATCGAGTTCGAGGAATAGCCGGGCGTTTCTGGGTTTGAACCCAGTCTGAGCAAGTAATTGGTTCTGTCGAAAGTCAAAACAGACTTGCGAAGATTTTCAAACGAGACGTTTGCGGGAGCCAATCCGCCGCCTCGCTCCACCATTACAACGTGGTTGCTCGCGACGGTGACGACGAATGGAAGGTTCGTCCCAGTGCGTTTGAAGGCTGCGGTTTGGCAGTAGCCTTCGAGGACGAGGACGAGGACGAGGACGAGTTGAAAAAAAGCGCGTTGCATAAAATTAGTCTGAGCCTGTGATTTCTGCGTCGCTATCACTGCCCATCAGAGGCGCGTCTGCGTCACTGCCAGTGATCGGGATGTTTTGAGACGGCGGCGGCACGTAGGGCACGAACGTTGACCACATCGAGGGCGACGGCGCGCAATTCATGTTGATCGCGGCGGTCATGTGTAGATGACTTTTGACCAACTGTAATCACACGCGCCGCCGGATGCGGTGAGGATGAAAGTGCCGCTGGTTTCCAACGTCCACGGCGGATCTCCGGGAGCGAGCACATCCATGATGTTGCCGATGGCGTCTTTGATCTGGAGTGTGCCGACGCTCGTGGAATGATTTCGCACGGCGAATTGTTTCCCGTTCGTGTTGGTGATGGCGAGGGAGCTTGCGCCGCTACCGAGAGTGATGATGCCGCTGCCGAGTGTGGTCGTCGTCGCGTGTTTCATCGCCGAGATCGTCACGCTGGCGACGATGGACGCGACGGCGGTTTCCAGTTTGATCTGCTGTGAACTGACAGCGTAAGTGATCGTGTTCGCGATAACGCTGGTGTTGCGGATGGTGACGCGGTTGAACTCTGGCGAGTCCACCGAGCCGAAGATGCGTTTGCTGCTGCCAACGATCTCGGACTGATTCTCGAATCGAAGCGCGAAGTTGTCTGTCGCCGAGTCCACGGCGAACACGCGGCCACGAGTGGAGAGAGAGCGGGATTCCCCGACGGAAAGCGTGATAGTTTTATATTCTTGGCTCATGTTACTTTCGGTTGAGTGCCCAGACGAGGACGGCCACGGCCACGATGCCAACACCCCAGAGCGCGGTCTTGCTCAGGCCGCTGACGCCTTCCGTTTGTTTGGATTCGGCGAGACTGGAGAGTTGGCTGAGAACTTTGTCGAGCGTGTCGTTGCCCGCAGCGGCTTGCGTTTTGAGCGCGCCGCTCAGGTTGCTGCCAACGGTTTGGAGCGCGCTTTGAAATTGTTCAGCGTCGTAGCCGACGGTGATTTGGGAGTTGTTGTTGCCGCTGGTGTCCAGGCCGATGATGTTTTTGCTGTTCGCGCCGCCGAGGGACACGGCTTGATCTTGAACCACTGCCGCACCGCCGCTGGCGACAACGCCGGACTCGCTGGCGCCAGTTTGGTCGGCGGTGGTGGTGTTGCTTGAACTGCCGCCGCTGCTGCTGCCGCCGCCCGTCACCGCTTTGACTAATCCGCTGAGTAGTCCCATGTTATTTTTCCTTGCGTGCGACAATCCAGATCAACGCCGCTGCCGCGAGGCCGACTTGAACCCACGGCGCCCAGTTGGAGGAGCGTTGAGCGTTGGCGTTGGCCGAGCCGCCGCCGTTGTTGAAGATGCGCCCGCCGCCGATAGCCTGCTGCGCGTTGTCAGACGCGCCAGCGCGGTTGTCCGTGCTGGTTGTTTTTTTATCGCCTGAGCCAAAGAATCCCATAAATCACTTCTTTTTGAACCAGAGCCACAGAGCGAGCGCGCCCAGAGCGACGAGGGCGAGCGGCAACCATTTCGTGCCGGAATTACCGCCGACGGTGAACGCGCCTGCGCCAGCGTTGCTGCCGAGCGTGGCGGACTCGCTGACGCTGCTGCTGATGTCGTAACCGCCGCCGCCGCCTTGTTGACTCATATTATTTTCTGTTGAAAATCCAAACGATGCCCAACACCACAACGCCGACGATGCCGACAATTAGCCAAGTGTTCTGCTTCGAGTCGCCATAGTTGACGTTTCCGCTGGTGGATTGTGACGAGGCTTGACTCATGGTTTAGCTGGTGACGTTGTCACCGCAGAGCGCGCCGCCGCACTTGCAAGCGTGATGGCCGTGCGTGAAGGCAATGCAGTCGGATGTCAGAGGTCGGAGATCAGAGGTCGGACTTCCGACTTCTGGCTTCTGGCTTCCAAATTCCTCCTTGCTGACTTCCGGCTTCTGACTTCTAGCGGTCGTTTTATTGGTCTTGGTTGCCATACGATTTATTTCTTCAAGGCAAACAGCGCGATGATGAGAACCAACACCCCGGCAGCGATGCCGAGAATGAGTTTCATGTTGACAGGTTTGCTGGGAGACCCAGCCGCTGCGGGTTTGTTGGTGTTGTTGGCAATGGCCGCCGCGGCTCCGACTTGAACGCCAGTTTTAAGCAAGTCAAGCCAGTTCGTTCCGGTGCTGGTGCTCGTGGATTGTGTGTTAATATCGTCTTCCATACGTCCTTTCAAAAATCGGCGCGCCCGCGATGGACGCGCCGACTGATTGCAACCAGATCGTTAGTCGAGTGTTTCCAGCCGTTGCACGATGCCTGTCGTGCTGCCGAGCGTGCTGCCGGATTTGAGCGTGAGGATGAAGTCACGGCTGCCGGTCATGTCGAGAGAGCTGCCGAGCAGATCGTCGTGATCGAACACCACATCCCAGACGTTGCCGACGCGCCCTGTCGCTCCGACCGTTAACATGCCGTGATGCAGCATGAGGGAATCGTTCTGCGTGCGTTTGAGTTCGCTGATGATGAGCGCGTCTTTCTTCACGATGACTTCCGTGAGTGCCGCTGACGGGTAAAGCGTCACCTGCTGGATGAAGCCACGGCGGTCAATGTTCGTGACATCAACTTCCGTACTTCCGCCGTTGAACGTCTGACGAATCCATTTGCAGAACAGGATTTCGTTCGCGGGTTTGTCCAGGACAACGTCGTCAACTACGGCGTAAGCATTGAGCGTCGGTGCGCCGCCTGCGTTCGCCGCGAGTTGAACTTCGATCTTGAACGAGTTCATGGGCTTGCTCGACCACGCCAGCGCGTCTTGGTCGCGAACATCCTTGCGCCACGGTTCAGCGAAGAAGATCGGCATGTCCACGCCAACGGTGGTATTGGGCAGGCCAGTCATGTCGTAAGCAGAACCGTTCTGCACGTTCTGGTCGCGGAGTTGCGCGCCGGACATGGTGCGGAGAACAGTGCCATTGACGATCACGCGAATTTCTTCCACGAAGGCGAGCGCAGCGGCCACGGTGTTGGTACCGGCGACGTGTCCGTAACCGATGTGGATTTCGTGAACACGTCCGAAGCTGAGAGGGATATCAATCAGCGCAACACCCGCAGCGGAGATGGCGGGAATGGCGGAAATGTTGTTAAGCCGGATTTTTCTTTTTTGTGGCATACGATTTTTCTCTGTGGTGATAGGTGGTGGGTGAGGTTCAGCTCAGGCCGAACATTTTCTTGGCGCCCGCCGGGGCGAATTTTGAAAAAAGGAACAGTGTTCCGAGAATGACGGCGACGGTAATGAGTGTGGGTTTGATCATGTCTAACATAATTTTTCTTGTGGGGGGAATTGCCGGACGGTTAATCCAACCGGACTTTACTTTCGAAAGCGTGGTCTCGTCCTCGGTGAAACCATTCGCGACAATGCGAACCGAGTTTCAGTTTGGAGCGACTTGCTCTTTCAACTGCCGACAAAATGCACCGCGCAACCGGCACGCGGTAGAGACAAGGAGCGACAATTCCACGCCGTTCAATTCAGGGAGTTGGTTTGCTCGCTTCGCTCGAATGTGGGCCACGATGGATTTTTGCGCTTTTCACCTGCGGGGGCTGACTTGCCCCGGAAAAGGTGAGGGGTGCGGGGAGAGGATCAATGAAAAAGGCCGGTCGCCTTTTGAGCGACCGACCTTACTGGACTTGCCAGCCCCGTTGACGGGTTCGGCGCGAGAGGGTGTCATCCCTGGCAGAGCCTCCTTCCTCCTACCCGTTGAAAAAAATTTACGCGAAGCGCGGAACCGCGCACTTTCAAATTTTGGACGCAAAATCG
>JANNAO010000353.1:0-5216 GCA_031384405.1 Verrucomicrobiota bacterium
CAATGCCCGGCTTCGGCGTGACGATGCCTTTCGAGATGCCCTCATCCACTGTGCGGACGATGAGCTTGGCGCCGAGCTGCTTCGCACGGCGGTCGCGGAA
This sequence comes from Verrucomicrobiota bacterium, assembly GCA_031384405.1. Lineage (GTDB taxonomy): Bacteria > Verrucomicrobiota > Verrucomicrobiia > Limisphaerales > JADLHS01 > JADLHS01. Next base: position 101 of record JANNAO010000353.1, read on the forward strand.
TTCAAGGAGTTCGGGAAACTCGTGGCCAGTCTCGACGTTGAGAAACGGCATCGGAATATCCGCCGGGCGAAATGCTTTTTCGGCGAGCCGCAGCAAACAGATGGAATCTTTGCCGCCGGAAAAGAGCAACGCAGGCCGCTCAAATTCCCCCGCGACTTCACGCATGATGTGAATCGCTTCGGTTTCGAGATATTGGAGATGGTCTAAATGGTATGAACTCATGTCAGAAATGTTTTAACCACGGATGGACACCGATGCACACGGATAAAAAAAGGTTTGACGCAAATTGCGCGAATTACCGCGAATGGGAAGAAGCGTTTCCCAATTAGCGTCAATTGGCGAAATTCGCGTCAAAGGTTTTGTCTTTTCAGAATCCGTGTTCATCCGTGTCTATCCGTGGTTGAAATTCAGGCTGCTGCTGCCGCTTTGCCACCCCAAGCCGCGTGCAGACCGCACTCGCGCTTCTCGTCAGCCTTTGCCGGATCAAAGTAATCCCACTCGTTCGGCAGGTTGTGCTGCTTGAGGTAAGCCTCCATCTCCGCATCGCTCCAGTAAAACACGGGGCTGACTTTGATGGTGTTGAAATTCTTGTCCTCAACCACGATGTCCAGTCCGGCGCGATTCGGATTCTGCACCTTGCGCAACGCGGTTAGCCAGATGGTCGGGGCGAGTTCCTTCATACCGCGCATGAACGGTTCAAGCTTCATCACCGCGCTGAAATCTTTGATTCGTTGCTCATTCTCCGGCGTGGGCAACGGCGCACCGCCAAACGCAGCGTCGTAGTGCGCGGCGGTCATCTTCGGCACGAATGCCTTCACGTTCAGCTTGAGTTGCTTCTTCAACGTTTCGGCGTGTTTGTACGTCGCGGGACGATTGTAACCGTGGTCAGCCCACAACACTTGGATGTCTGCCTGCGCCTGCGTCGCGAGATGCAGAATGACGGCTTCATAAGGGCGGTAGTTCGTCGAGACGATGGCGCGACCATTCGCTTGCGCGATGGCCCACTTCACGATTTCGAGCGCGGACTTGTTCCGCAACTCGGCGTTGGCCTTTGAGATTTGTTCAGCGTTCATTTTTTGAATCTAAAATTGAAAAATCCAACTCCGTCTTAATTTGAAACTGCTTTGGGCGAAGTGAAACAATGTCATCAAGCAACATGACGGTTCGCAAGAGGCAACGGCGTGTGCCCTCTCTTGTAACCTCGGCATGAACTCCTTGATTAGCTAGTTGGTCAAGCTTCTGCAAATGCGCTTCCAGTAATTCCAAGCTGGAGCAAATCACATTCACGTTCGTCTCGCTTTTTACTTGGTCTTCGGCAAACCGCATCAGACGATTTCGATAGTTTCCAGGCCCAAGTTTCTTCTCACCTTCTTCCGTATCTTGCGGTGGAAAAAGTGTGTCGGCAATGTAGCTGATTATCCGGCGGCACGAGACGCATACTTGAGCGAAATCTTCATTCGTTTCCGCTCGCGCGAAAGTGTTATACGCAGACCAAAGTTTATCGCCCAACTGCGGCGAGACATCGCCCAAGCGCGTAATTACATTGTCAGCAACAAAGCCTAACATCTCCCCAAACTTTTCGCGCCATTCGGCAACTCGCCGCGCCTGATCAAAGTTGTGGTATTTATCAAACAGCGAGTGCTTGGCTTCAGACGAAGTAAAACCAACCATTTGAAATCCAATTTGAGAAAACCTTTGATAAGTTTCATCCTTTTCCTCGTCGGTTAATTCATCTCCGAATGCCTCATTAATCGCAGAAACTAGTCGCCCGGAAACTCGGTAACGGAGAGGCAAGGCGTCGGAATAAAAATTCCAATGAAATTGATCCGCGTCATTTATTTCAATAGCTCCGATGTATCCAGGATTATTTGAGAGGCGATTATGCAACTGGTCGGCGGTGGTTTTATCAATCGCGTCAAAACAGACAATGAAAACATCCGATTGAAACAAGAGTTCAATTTTCCTACCAAATTTGTGCCAGCCGTTGCTTGCGCTTTTCATCCATTGCGTGGCGGCTTCATTGAAATCGTCGTCGCTTCCAGTCGCGAGGTGTAACATCAAGTCCCCGCAGTAAATTTTGGAAGAGCAGTTTAACAACGGACGCTCAAGCACCATTGAAAAAACGAGATTTTCAACATTCTCGCCATAAGGATTTCCAAAGCGATTGTTGCTAACCTCAAAATGAAAGGCTGCTTTCACGTTTTAATTTGCAGCGGTTGATTCCTTCAAAAATACCCGGTCACACCAATCACCGAAGCGTTCGTTGGCGTTACGCTCCTTCGCAAAACGCGCGAGCACGGGACGCAGTTCGGTTTCCATGTCAGGGTCTTTGATCACGTCTTTCCAGACGCGATTGAGGCGCGTGCCGGAGGCGTTGCCGCCGAGCCAGACTTGATAGCGGCCCGGTGCTTTGCCGACGAACGCAATCTCCGCGATGTAGGGCCGCGCGCAACCGTTCGGGCAACCGGTCGAGCGGATGATGATCTCTTCGCCGCCGAGGCCGAGGTCGGCGCAGACTTTTTCGATGCGGTCAATCAAGCCGGGCAGATAGCGTTCGGATTCCGCGAGGCCAAGGCCGCAGGTCGGCAATGACGGGCAAGCCATCGAAGCGGCGTGCAGCACGGTCGCCTGATTTTCCGTCTTTACGGCGGCGGCGTTGAGCAGCGCGGTGATGGCGGCTTTGTCGGCGTCGCTCACGTTGGCGAGGATGACGTTTTGATTCGCGCTCAAGCGGAATTCGATGTTCGGAAACTTTTCCGCAACCTGACGCAACGCAGTTTTCATCGCGTCTTTCACGCGACCCATGTTGACGAACAGGCCGAGAAACCACGAGCCATCCACGGCTTTGCGCCAGCCGAGCAGGTCCTGCATCGTCGTGAACTGATACGCCTTGTTCGGTGCGAGCGTGATGCCAGCGCGCTTGTTCACTTCGTCCTGCATGAACTTCACGCCCTTCTCGGCGACGACGTATTTGAGGCGCGCGTGCTTGCGGTCGGTGCGGTCACCGAAGTCCCGATGAATCGTCAGCACGGCTTTTGCCACGTCCACGAGTTTGTCCGGCGTGAAAAAGCCGATGACGTCCGCGAGGCGCGGATAAGTCTGCTCGTTGCCGTGACTGCGACCGAGTCCGCCGCCGACGGCGAGGTTGTAGCCGACGAGCTTGTCGTTCTCGACGATGGCGATGAAGCCGAGGCAGTTCGTGAACAAATCCAAATCGTTCGTCGGTGGAATAGCGAAGGCGATCTTGAATTTGCGCGGCAGATAAGTTTTGCCGTAGAGCGGGTCAACGAAGTTTTTGTTCTCTGCTGCTTCGTTCTCCAGTTGCACGCCGTCAATCCAGATGGAGTGATACGCCTTGGTCTGCGGTGCGAGTGCCATCGCGACTTTGTGACAGTCGGCAAAAACTTCCTCACGCGCATTGGTGTAAGCGGGCGTGGGCGGCGCGAGGACGTTGCGGTTCACATCGCCACAAGCCGCGAGCGTGGAGAGCAGCGACTCATTGATCTTCGCAACAAGCGGACGCAGTCCCGCCATCACGACGCCGTGGAATTGGATGCTCTGGCGTGTGGTGATGCGGAGCGTGTTGTTGCCGTAATCAGTCGCAAGCTGGTCAAACACGCACCATTGCTTCGCCGTCATCACGCCGCCGGGAATTCGTCCCCGGATCATCATGATGTATTTCTTGCCAGTCTTGCGCAGGTCGCGGTCGTCCTGCTGATAGCTACCGTGAAATTTCAGGAACTGCCCATCGTCATCGGAGAAATGATCCGTGCCACTGGCGATGGTGGACGCGATAGTACCCGCCAAGGTGGGGATTGCGTCCTTGATGATTTCGTTGTGACTTAGTTTCGTGGGCGATTCAGTTGTTGCCATAAATCAAAACAACATTTTACAAACGAACGTCCCTTCGTCGAGAAGGTATTTTGCAAACCCGACTGGATTGCTGTGGTTTACTTACTGACGGCGGCGGAGCAAGTCACACCACCCATACAGGTGATTGTTGAACGAACTCACCATGATACTTTAATCGCGCGTCCGCCATTTTTGCATGTCATTGAACCTATACATTTTTACCAAGCGAATCAGATTCAAACTGACGTTGTGGGTCGCGACCTTCTGCGTTTGCATGGCAACCCCGCTGCTCGCCTCCACGTTTTACGTCGCCACGAACGGCGTGGATACCAATCCCGGCATGAGCAACGCGCCTTTTGCCACCATCACCCGCGCACAGACTGCGGCGGCCTCCGGCGACACGGTTTATCTGCGTGGCGGAAATTATTTCCTCAACAACTCGCATCTCACGACCACGAACGCACCGTGGGCCATCGTCCATAACATGAACAAGAGCGGCATCAGTTACGTGGCCTTTCCCGGTGAGCGACCCGTGTTCGACCTGTCCGCAGTGCAACCCATCGGTTATCGGGTCACAGCATTTCATGTAACAGCGAGCGATTGCGTGTTCAAAGGATTTGATGTCGTCGGCGTGACGATCAATGTCACGGGCGTGAATTCTCAGTCCGAATGTTTCCGCGTGGCGGGAGGAAACAGAAATCGCTTCGAGCAACTCGTCATGCGCGACGGCATGGGCATCGGTTGGTATCTCACGAGCGGCCAGAGCAATCTCGTGTTGAACTGCGACGCGTATAACAATCGCGGCCTCGACAGTTGGTCCATCGGCAACATTGATGGCTTCGGCATCCACGGCAATTCCACAAGCCACACGGGAAATGTGCTGCGCGGTTGCCGCGCGTGGTTCAACAGTGACGATGGTTACGATCTCATCAACTGCAAGGCCAAAGCTGTGATCGAGAATTGCTGGGCGTTCTACAACGGTTACTTCACCAACTTCGCCAGCTCCGGCGGCGATGCGAACGGCTTCAAGTCCGGCGGCTACGGCGTGAACGGCTCGACCACGCCACCTGTTCCCGCGCCGCGCCACGTCACGCGCTTTTGTCTGGCCGTGCGCAATCGCGCCAGCGGCTTCTACGCGAATCATCACACGGGCGGATTGGATTGGTTCAACAACACGGCGCATCGCAATGCCAGAAATTTCAACATGCTCAACAACTTGGATGCTCAGGCTGGTTCTAACGACGTGCCCGGCTTCGATCACATC
>JANNAO010000208.1:0-17718 GCA_031384405.1 Verrucomicrobiota bacterium
TGAACGCCAGCCGCGCTCAACTCGTGCGCGAAGTCATCCGCCCCGCCCTCGCGCGTGGCGAGATCATAGTGTGCGACCGGTTCTACGATTCCACCACTGCGTATCAAGGCTATGGTCGCCAACTTGATTTGTTGACGGTCAAACACGTCATTGATCTCGCCGTGGGAAACACTCACCCCGATCTCACCTTGTTTTTGAAAGTTCCTCAAGCTGTGAGCGAGGAACGCCTGCGTTCCCGTCAATCCACCATGCCATTCCTCCGCGACCGCATGGAAGAAGCTGATCGGGCCTTCTTCGAGCGCGTCGCCAAAGGCTATGATGCCATCGCCGCCGAACATCCCGACCGCATCAAAGTCATCCACGCCGTCGGTTCGATTGAAGAAATCCAGTCTGCCATCTGGCGCGTCGTCGAGCCGCTTGCTGCGACACGAGTGGGTTGAAAGCAGACTAGTGGGACAGGCATCTTGCCTGTCCAGTGAGGCAAACTCAGTGCAGAGGAATGTTCTCACCACAAAGACCGCCCAACTGGACAGGCGAGACGCGCTGTCCCACTACTCAAGTCCGCTCCAAACTGCGCCGATATACAGGCGATGTTCAGATGCTTTGCCATGCTCGTGTTGCTCTCGCTTCTTCTCGGTTGCGGGAAACAAGTTGTCCGCATGGAGCAGGCCGAGGATCCGAAAGGTCGGCACAAGGAACAGATCGCCGCAGCCAAAGCGTTGTTGGATCAAAAAGAAACCTGGGGCGACCGCGCCGAATGGGAAGTGATCAAAACTTCCGGCGGCTGGCAGGTGATCGCGTGGCGCATCGAATATCCGAACCAGAAAGGTCCTAAACGATATTTGCCGTGGGGCTATTCGATCATCGAACTGGACAGCCGCATGGTCACTGTCGGCTACAAGGCGAAGGGGTGAATCCTTAAGCAACGGAGTTGCGCTAGAAGTTAGCCCACGGCGCGAGCCGTGGGAAAAGTGCAAAACCGACAAGCCCCGGCAGGGGCGACAGACTCTGGAGATATTCTTTCGCCCCTGCCGGGGCTTGAATTTTTTACCGAAACCCACGGCTCGCGCCGTGGGCTAACTTCTACCGCTGCTCCGCAGCTAGGATGACTTTGAATCCACTCCCAGAATCAACGATTGCCGAACGTTGGATTCCAGTTAAGTTTCATCAGACAACCGAGGCCACCTATGATTGACGAAACCATCAAACAGATCGAAGCCCGCATCCAGAACTCTGAATCGCTCCCGCAAGATCGTCGCGATGAATTGCTCGGATTGCTCGCCACACTGAAAGCGGAAACCAGCGAGCTTGCCAAGACTCACACCGAACAGGCGCGAAGTATCGTGGGCTTCACGCAAGTCGCCACGCACGAGGCGACGCGCGCCGAGCAAGACACGCAGTTGGTGAAGCTATCGAGCCAGGGACTTCGTAAATCCGTGGAAGAATTCGAGACGTCGCATCCGAAGCTGGCGCAGATCGTCAACAACATCAGCACCACGCTCTCGAACAGCGGCATTTGACGGAGCGCGGCTGTGTGCAGCAGCACCAGACGCAGCACTCGTAGTGATTTCGCGACTCACGAACTTTTTAAGTGCTGCGGCTGGTCTTTCAGACACAACCGCGCTCCGTTAAGAAATCACTTTGAAAATCTCCATCGTCATCCCGGCGTTCAACGAAGAACGATTGCTCGCTGAGTCTCTCGACTGCATCAACAAAGCTCGCGCCGCGTTTGAACGCGCTGGCGTCGCGTCCGAACTCATCGTCTGTGACAACAACTCCACGGATCGCACGGCGGAGATCGCGCGGGCGGCTGGCGCGACGGTGGTGTTCGAGCCAGTGAACCAGATTGGCCGCGCACGAAACACCGGCGCAGCAGCGGCGTCCGGCGAGTGGTTACTCTTCATTGATGCGGATACTCATCCAACCCCGGAGTTGTTTGCTGAAGTCGCAGAGGAGATTCGAGCGGGAAAAATTCTCGCTGGCGGCTGCGTGATCCGGCTTCAGGGAAATCATCGCGCGGCGGCATTCGTGACGGGCGTTTGGAACTGGGTGAGCCGGATGCGTCGCTTGGTGGCGGGTTCGTTTATCTTTGTTGAGACGGCGGCGTTCAGAAAGATCGGCGGGTTCAACCATGAGTTTTTTGCTGGCGAAGAACTCGATCTCGCCAAACGACTCCACAAACTCGCACGCGAAACGGGACGCAAAATAATCATCCTGCATCGCAATCCGATTCTGACATCCGATCGCAAGGTGCATCTCTACAAGCCTTGGGAACATTTGCGATTCATGCTGCGCGCCGGATTTCGCCCCAAAGCGGTGATGCGGGATAAGGAAGCTTGCCACGCTTGGTATGACGGACGTCGGTGAGGGAAACCGTCGCCACAAAAAGGCACAGAAGGCGCAAAGGGTGGAAACCGGAACAGACTGGATAAGGAATCCAAGAAGCCATGAATCGGTTTGTTTTCCATTCTTGGTTTCCTGGTTTCCTTATCAAACCTCCCCATCTTTGCTCCAAGTTTTGAGCCTCTTGTGCCTCTTTGCAGCAAACACTTCCCATCGTGCGACTTTAGACTTTAGACTTCAGACCTTGAACCTTAGACTGATTTTTCTATGGCAGGCAGTCGCAAACAATATCCGTTTCATCTGATCGAACCCAAGTGGCAGTTGACTTGGGAGCAACAACAGGCATTCCGCGCGTTCAATCCGAACGAGGAGATTCCTGCGAACCATCCTTTTGCCGTGCGCCACAAAGTTTCCGGCAAAGTTTCCGCCGCGCAACTTCCGCCCAAGTTCTACATCCTCGACATGTTCCCCTACCCGTCCGGCGCGGGATTGCATGTCGGGCATCCGGAAGGTTACACCGCCACGGACATCCTTGCCCGCTACCGTCGCGCGTGCGGCTTCAACGTGCTGCATCCGATGGGTTGGGATTCGTTCGGCCTGCCCGCCGAGCAATACGCCGTCAAGACCGGCCAACATCCGCGCGTCACCACCGAGGCGAATATCGCCAACTTCACGCGCCAGATCAAAAGCCTCGGCTTCAGCTACGACTGGACACGCGAACTCGCCACCACCGACGTCGAGTATTTCAAGTGGACGCAATGGATTTTTCTCAAGCTCTACAACTCGTGGTTTAATCCTGACACCAATAAAGCTGAGTCAATTGAGATTCTGGAAGATGTCCTGTCGGAAAATCCGAAGCGAGAATGGACAAGGGGAGAATACGGTAAATATGTGTCAGGACTGCGAACTGGATATGTCCTCACTCCCGTCGAAGAGCGAGTTCAGCTTAGGCGCAAGGAAATTGACAATCATCGGCTTGCCTATGTCGCGACTGCCGAGTTTTGGTGGTGTGAGGCTCTCGGCACAGTTTTAGCCAACGAAGAAGTCGTAGACGGCAAGAGCGAAGTCGGTGGATTTCCCGTCGTACGCAAGCCAATGCGCCAATGGATTCTTCGTATCACTGCATACGCCGAGAGATTGCTCAAAGACCTAGACACAATTGACTGGAGTGATTCCCTCAAGGAAATGCAGCGGAATTGGATTAACCCCAGCGAAGGAGCAACGGTTGAATTCCAGATTGATATACCAAGCCCAACCGTTTTTTCGATTCATGTATTTACGACGAGACCGGACACTTTATTCGGCGCGACCTACATGGTTCTCGCGCCAGAACACTGGATGGTCGAGCAAATCATCGCCTCGGCAAATACAAGATACCGAGTGAATGGCCAAATCACTTCTTCTACGGTTAGGCTTTTCGGTGGCAAGGGACAGTCTCCAGAAAATGCTAGTCTTGTTGAAGCATTGGCTAGAGCGAAGAATGAGGGTGTTGATCTTATCGAAGTAAATCCGAATGTGAATCCGCCAGCGTGCATTCTACAGGACTATAGCCGATACGTCACCTATCAGCAGGAAGTGTCAAAGCAGGCTCAAGCTATAAAAGATTATCGAGAACAGGTAGCCAAAAAAACTGACCTCGAACGCGGCGAGTTAGCGAAGGAGAAAACTGGAGTTTTCACTGGTGCTTACGCCATAAATCCAGTCAACGGTCAGAAAATTCCTATTTGGATTGCCGATTATGTTCTCGGCAACTACGGCACTGGCGCAATCATGGCCGTGCCCGCGCATGACACTCGCGATTTCGAGTTCGCAACAAAATTTCATTTGCCGATTATTCAAGTCGTTCAACCGTCTGATTCCACAATAGACTGGCAAGGATTCACGGATGAAGGTCTTGCAGTAAATTCCGCAGACGTGCAAATCTCCTTGAACGGCTTACCGACCGCAGAGGCCAAAAAGCAGATTATTGAATGGCTAAAATCGAAAAAACTCGGCGACAAAAAAACCAACTACCGACTCCGCGACTGGCTGTTCAGCCGGCAACGTTACTGGGGTGAGCCGTTCCCGATCATTTGGAAGAAAGACGCCGCCGGAAATCTTTACCACGAAGCGTTACCGGAAAGTTCGTTGCCACTTCTCCCGCCGCCGCTTGAAGATTACAAACCCACCGCCACAGGTGAACCACCACTCGCACGCGCCAAAAATTGGGTTGAAAATATTCCCAGCAATCCCGGTGCAACGCGTGAGCTAAACACGATGCCGCAATGGGCTGGCAGTTGCTGGTATTACCTCCGCTATCTCGACGCGAAGAATGGCAGGGCATTCGTTGGGAAAGACGCAGAAAAATACTGGATGGGTGGCGACGTTGAGCGCGTTACTAACAGATTGCTCGGAGAAAAACGACCGACGCAGGGAGTTGACCTTTACGTGGGTGGAACCGAGCACGCCGTGTTACATCTGCTCTATGCCCGTTTTTGGCATAAAGTTTTGTTCGACCTTGAACTTGTTTCAACTCGTGAACCATTCTTCAAACTCGTCAATCAAGGTCTAATTCTTGGTGAGATGGAGTATTTTGCCTTTCGCAAGAGTCCAACCACCCTAGGGCCGTGGATTAGTTCCGACGAATTGGAAGACGTTAAAGAAGCACCGGGCGGAGGGTTGGTCGGAAAACACAAAACCTCTGGGGAAATGATAGTCGGTCTTCGTTTGCCAAACTCAGCCGATGAGGTTGTAAAGGTTGGAAGCCATTTTGTTTTGAAATCAAATCCGGACATCAAAGTTGACGCCCGCACTTTCAAAATGTCAAAGTCGCGCGGGAACGTGGTGAACCCGGACGATGTGCTGGTGGAATACGGCGCGGATGCGTTCCGGCTTTACGAAATGTTCATGGGGCCGTTGCAAGACACCAAGCCGTGGAACACGAACGGCGTCGCGGGCGTTTATAAATTTCTCGGTCGCGTCTGGCGTTTGTTCGTGGACGAATTGAGCGAAGTTGAATTTGAGCAAGCGGAGACAACCACGGAGGCACAGAGGCACGGAGAGTTGCTGAACCTCATCAAGCTCCATGCGGCGATCAAAGACGTTGCGCCTACGCCTGCGCAACTCAAGACGCTCCACGCCTGCATCAAGAAAGTCACCGAAGACCTCGACGGGATGCGCTTCAACACCGCCATCTCCGCCATGATGGTTTTCATCAACGACGCGATGACGTGGGAAACCAAATCCGTCAGCGTGCTGAAAACTTTTCTCCAACTACTCGCGCCGTTCGCGCCGCACTTGGCGGAGGAACTTTGGTCTAAGGTCTCAGGTCTAAAGGCTAACGTCCCGATGACTGAGAGCAGCGCGGCAACTTTAGACATCAGGCTTCAGGCTTTAGACTCACTGGCCTATTCGCCGTGGCCGAAGTTTGACGCCGCGTTGCTCGTCGAGAGCGAGATCGAGATTCCTGTGTCCGTGAACGGCAAGCCGCGCGATGTCATCAAGGTCGCCGTGGATGCCGACAACGCCACGCTCGAAGCAGCGGCCAAGGCTTCCGAGAAAGTTCAACAATTCATCGCAGGCAAGGAGATCAAGAAAGTCATCATCGTGCCCAAGCGGATGGTGAACATCGTGGTGGGATAACACATCCCCGATGGGTGCATCCCCGCCGGGTGTTATCTCAGAACTCGGCGAGTGACTGTTCCGCCAGCGAGACGTGCTGGTACTACTGGCTTGTCACGCGATAGAACCGCTTCGGAGCGTTCGGAACATTGACGCTGGTATCCACCCAGATTTGCACTGGCTGAGTCAACGTGACATTGGTCAGGCTGTTCCATGTGGGAGTTGTAAGATTGGTCGCGTATTCGATGCCGTACGTATAGCCAGCGGTCCCATCAATGATGACGCCAGCATAGAGTCCGAGCGAGATGTTGGCGGGATTCACGACCAACTCAGCAGGTGTGTTGGTCACCACGCCGTACTCGCTGGAGACCACTACTGAGTAGAGGCCGCCATTGGTGATCTGAAGGCTTGGAAACACCAGCGTGTCATTGGTCGCCCCGCTCAAGAGTTGACCGGCCCGATACCACTGATAGGTCAACGTGCCGCTGCCCCAGGCGGACACCGAAAGCGTGGCTTCCTGTCCCCAAACCCCAATCGTCCCCGTGTAGGGCGACACAAGACTCGGCGATATCAACAGCGAAGCAGGCGCGCTGGTGACTGAACCATAAACGTTGGTCACGACGACAGCGTATGAACCAACATGGTTGGTGGTTACTACGGCGATGGTGTGGTTGGTAACGGTTGAACTAGGCAGATTTGTGCCGTCTTTCCGCCATTGATAATACAAGGCAGGCGAACCACTGGCGGATACGGAAAAAGTCGCGCTGCTGCTAAGTGAAACGATTTGAGTCTGCGGGCCGACGAGAATGGATGGCGGTTGTGGCGCAAAATCGCCCGCGAGACGAGCGACCGAGCCGTCCGTGAACTGGACGAAACGATTTCCCGCAGCGTCCACGACCATGTTCGCTCCGCGCTTTGCGTAGTTCGTGGTCCAGAGCAGCGAGCCGTTCACGTCAAACTTTGAAAACAATCCATTCGTCCCTGCCAGATAGACGTTCTCCTGATTGTCTCGTTGCAGAACCCACTGTTCGTGATTAGCGATGTTGACAGTCCAGACTGGCGTCCCGTCGAAGGCGAACTTCCGCAACACAGCAACATTGCCACAACCGGGATCCCCGCAGATACCCGCCTGGAAAATTCGGCCCTGGTTATCCATCACAGGTCTTCCATTCGTAGCGTCAGAGGAAACGTACTTGGTCCATGGTGTTCCTCCGGCCGGCCAACTGGAGAATACTCCTGCCTGACTGACGCGCGACCCAGCCACTTCAACCAAAGCCGAGTTGACCCTAGTAAAGGCGATGTTGGAAGTAGTCAGCGATCCGACGCGCATTGAGATGTTGAATCCCGACCCCCCGACAAAACTTGATAAGAACACACCGCTCGGGTCGAAACGCGTTATCGCAGGAGATCCGCTGTTAAATCCAAAACCAAGATGACCGAGATGGACACCTCCGCTTGCATCTACTACAAAATCTTGGAATTTGTTTTGCGTCTGCGCTTGCTGCCCGAAAGATTTCACCCATTGCAGAACGCCAGCACTGTTATACTTCGCGATGAAGTGAGTAGCATAACCGGGCGACCATCCGCCGGGTGCGGGTGAGTTCGTCCAACCGCCCACCAGCGTGATGCCTCCAAAGTTCTGCGTGCCTTCAAAGTTACCGGCGAAGTAATAATTCCCCAAAGCATCGCGCTGGGCCACGCCGGGTATCGGACAGATCACATTCGTCGAGACTGGAATACCGCTCGGATTGATGACGATCACTGAGCCGCCGACGCGAGCGTAGCTGTTGGTCTGATTGTCCACCGCGAATAACGTCGCGCCGATGTTGGTGCTCCACAGCAGGACTGGAGCTTGCGCTGAAACACGAGTCGCGCTTCCAACAAAGCATAGAGCAAGGCCGAGGAGAAGCGCGTTGCGGAACAGGCTTGTGGGTTGAGAGTCGCGGCTAACACAGAACGATAATGTTTTGGTTTTCATGGCCTTGCGTGGTGGAGTTGCAAGGCCACTTTAGCCGGGGGCTTAAACAACAACAACAACCAAATCAAATGGTGTGACTGAAAGTGCCGCCCAACTTTCGTCCTCGTAAGCAGCACTTCCAGTCACACCCAGTCTTGCGTCTCATCTTGTTTCTCTGATTTCGGCTAGATTGCCTATTTGAAATCAAAAATCTAAGCTCCACATGTGAGCCGCAACTTTTTCCATCCATGATCCAATCCGCCACCGGCATCATCCTCCGTACGCGTCCGCTCACGGAGACGAGTCTCATCGTGAATTGGCTCACGCCGGATTGCGGACGCATCAGCACGGTGGCTAAAGGCGCGCGCCGTCCCAAATCTCCCTTCGCAGGCAAGTTGGATTTGTTTTATCTCGCGGAATTCAGCTTCACGCGCAGTCAACGCTCGGAGTTGCACGCGTTGCGCGAGGTGAAGTTGAAAGCCATGAACACGTCGTTGCGCGAGGACATGGGCTGGTTGCAGCAGGCCGCTTACTGCACCCGCCTCATCGAGCAGGCGACTGAAACGGACACGCCGTTGCCTGCGATCTATCACCAGTTGCACGACGTGTTGGAAATCATCCCCCGACATCCGCCACAACCGCAGACGATCTTCGCCTTTGAACTCAGATTTCTGCACGAGCTTGGCCTTTCGCCCGATCTTGATGAAATCAAACTCACTCCCGGCACGCGACAAATCGTTGGCGCGCTGACAACGCAGGAGTGGCCGATGATCGCGCGGCTCAAATTGAGCGAGGCGCAGGCGGGAGAATTGAAACGCTTTCTGCACGGCTTCCTGATCTTTCATCTCGGACGGATTCCCAAGGGCAGGCCGGTGTGAACTTGAGTCGGGGAGGTTTGATAAGGAAACCAGGAAGCCACGAACCGCCGCGCCGTTGACTTGGATTGGCGAGTGATCGTTCGGGCGCGTCTGGAATGCACCCCCCGTCGTGGTGGAAGTTTTCGCGCTGCGAAAAATCCGCCCGCGTATCAGCGGGCGGGAAGAACGTGCAGAAAGCCCCTGCATCGAAGCGTTGCGACGCTGAACGCGTCGCTGGTTTTCGCAGCGCGAAAACCACCACCTCCAACCCAATTTCCAATCAGGATGGTACATTTCAGATGCACACCGACCGTTCACCGCAGATAAAATTCCCTATCGCCGCGCCGTCATTCCGCTATTCTTTCGCAACGGTTACTGACCCATGAGCAAACTTCTCCTGATAGACGACGAAGCGGACGTGCAATACTCCTTCCGCCGCATTTTTGATTCAGATGACATCGCACTCACCACGGCTTCGAGCGGTGAAGAGGGTCTGGTGTTGATCCCGAAACTCAAACCCGATCTCGTCCTCATGGACATCCGCATGGGCGGCATCACAGGTTTGGAAACACTCCGTCGCATCCGGCAGATGGACACCAAGCTCCTCGTCATCCTGATGACCGCTTACGGCAGTACGCAGACGACCATCGAAGCGATGAAACTCGGTGCTTACGATTATCTCACCAAGCCGTTTGATATTCCGAAGCTGAAGGAACTCATCGTCAAAGCTCTCAAAGCCGCGCACGACATGAAACAAGTCGTGTCGTATCAACCGTTGCTGGAATCGGAAGATTACGAGCAAGGTGTCGTGGGTCGTAGCGATCCGATGCAACAGGTCTTCAAACTCATCGGCCAAGTCTCCGCATCCGATGCCACCGCACTCGTCACTGGAGAAAGCGGCACGGGCAAGGAACTCGTCGCGCGCGCCATCTATCATCACAGCGAACGTTGCAAGCAACCGTTCCTCGCCGTCAACTGCGCCGCCATCCCGGAACAACTTCTTGAAAGTGAATTGTTCGGCCACGAACGCGGCTCATTCACCGGTGCTACCACGCAACGCATCGGCAAGTTCGAGCAATGCAACAACGGCACGATATTTCTCGACGAGATCGGCGACATGACGCCGCCCACGCAGACGAAAATTCTGCGCGTGTTGCAGAGCGGCACGTTTGAACGCGTCGGTGGCAACCAACCCATCAAGGTCAACGTGCGCGTGATTGCCGCCACGAACAAACCACTCGAACAAGCCGTCGCCGCGCGGGAGTTCCGCGAGGATTTGTTTTATCGCCTCAACGTCGTGCGCATCCACATCCCGCCATTGCGAGATCGTCGCGATGACATTCCGCTGCTCGTAAATTATTTTCTCAAGAAGATTGCGAAGGAACAGGAACGCAAACCTAAGTCCATCGCCACGGCTGCGGTGAAGGCGTTGGAAAAATATCATTGGCCAGGCAACGTGCGCGAGTTGGAGAACATCATCCGCCGTGCCCACGTCATCGCCAAGAGCGAGGCGATTCTATCTGCCGACTTGCCATCGGAAGTCACTGGGCAGGGCGTATCGAACACCTCTGCGCCTGCGACAGTCGGAGACGGCTCGGTGTCCGACGCCAGCACGCTTGCGCGACAATTGTTTCAGATCGCCAAGCGCGATCCCAAGCTGAAAGTGCTGCCCGCCGTGGAACGTGAGTTGATCATCGAAGCCTTGAAAGAATCAACCAACAATCAGGTTCACGCCGCCAAACTACTGGGCATCACGCGCGCCACCCTGCGCAAACGGATCGAGAAGTTCGGCATCCATCGCGAGATGAAAATTAGATGAGAATTCTTCCAGCCCAAAGTTCGCGCATTGAACCCCTGAACCGGAACGCCGCTTTCAGGCGGCAGCCGCATGGCATAGAGTTGTGCTGCCGGATAAATCCGGCGTTCCGTGGGCGAAGGTTCATGGGGAGGCTGACGATTGAAGATGGTGGTTCGTGATTCAAACCGGCGGCTTGGCCGTTCTCATAGTTTTGTTTCACAAGTTCAATCTTGCGCGAGACGGGTTCGTTGCTAGAGTTCGCACCGCCTTACGCCCGATGTTTCGGGCGGTTTTTATTTTTAACCAACTCATCATTTACTTGTGAAAGTTTTCAGCGGAACCGCCAACGAACCTCTCGCTCACGCCATCTGCGATTACATCGGCATCAAGCTCGGCAAATGCACCGTCAAGCCGTTCCCTGATGGCGAGACCTTCGTGAAGATTGATGAGAATGTGCGCGGGGAAGATGTGTATGTGGTGCAGCCCACATCGCCGCCCACGAATCATCATCTGATGGAACTCTTCATCATGATGGATGCGTTGCGTCGCTCCAGCGCGGCTCGTATCACAGCGGTGATTCCGTTCTACGGTTACGCGCGGCAAGATCGCAAAGATCAACCGCGCGTCCCCATCACGGCCAAGCTCGTGGCCAATCTGCTTGTTTCCGCTGGCGCAAATCGTCTGCTCACGATGGACCTGCACGCGCAGCAGATTCAGGGTTTCTTCGACATCCCCGTGGATCATCTGTATGCCGCGCCCGTCATCTATGATTATCTGAACAAGAAAAAATTGAGCGATCTCGTCGTGGTAAGTCCGGACGTGGGCGGGTTGAAGATGGCTTACGCGTATTCGCAACATCTCGATACCGATCTGGCGATCATCGCCAAACGTCGCAAGAGCGCGACGGAGGTTGAGTCCGTGGCCATCATCGGTGAGGTGCGCGGAAAAAATGTGTTGCTCGTGGACGATTTGACGGAGACGGCGGGCACGTTGACCAAAGGCGCGGAGCTGCTCAAGAAGAAGGGCGCGAAACGGATCATCGCTTGTGTGTCGCACGCCATCCTCGGAGATCAAGGTATTGAAAGATTGCGTAAATCGGCGATTGACGAGCTAATCACAACTGATACAGTCACCCGCCCTGCGATCAGGGGCGTGAAAATAACCACGTTGTCCGTCGCGGGATTATTGGGCGAAGCCATCAAACGAATCCACAGTAATTCGTCGGTGACTTCGCTATTTGAATCAAAGGGCGGACGCACCAGTTAGTGCGGTTGCTGAAAAAAAACTTTTTGCCATGAAATCAGTTCCATTGAATGCATTTGGGCGCTCCGTCAACGGACGCGCTGAAGTTAAGAAACTCCGTGACGCAGGTCGCATCCCGGCCACGATCTACGGTCGCCAGACCAAGCCCGAAAATCTCGAGCTGGTCGGACGCGAGATGACGGACCTCATCAATCATTCCCTCTCCGAGAATATTCTCGTGGACTTGGACGTGAACACGAAGAAGCGCCTCGCGCTTGTTCAAGAAGTCCAACATCACCCGTTGAGCGGCAAAGTTCTTCATGTGGATTTCCACGAAGTCGCCGTGGACGAACTTGTCACCGTCATGGTGCCGGTTGAAACCACGGGCGAGGCTGTCGGCGTCAAAACTGGCGGCGGCGTTCTCGAACACATCATTTTCAAACTGAAAGTCCGCGCATTGCCGAAGAATTTGCCCGAGCAGATTTTGATTGATGTCAGCGAACTGGCAGTCGGCAAGTCCATCCACCTCGGTGAAGTCAAAGCACCCGAAGGTGTCGAGATCATGGGCAAGAAATCCACGACGGTTGTCGCTGTCGCGATGCCGAAGGTCGAAGTTGAAGTCGCGCCTGTCGAAGGTGCTGCTGCGGCGGCGGGCGATGTGGAGATGACCAAGGAGAAGAAGGAAGACGGCACTGCCGCTCCTGCTGCCAAGGCTGGCGAAAAAGCCCCGGCTGGCAAAGCCGATGCGAAGGCTGCTCCGGCTGGCGACAAAAAAGCCGCCGCTCCTGCGAAGAAGTAATTTGTCGGGCGATTCCGCTCTGCGTGAATCGCCGCATCCCTCCCGCGCATGGAAGATTTGTTTCTCATCGTGGGACTGGGGAATCCGGGCGGAGAGTACGCGAAGACGCGACACAACGCCGGGTTCATGTTGGTGGAAATGCTGGCGAACCGCTGGCGAGCGAATTGGAACAACGAAAAGAAGTTTCAATCGCGCATTGCGAAGACAGAACGGGACGGAAAGCGGTTGGTCTTGTGCGAGCCGCAGACGTTCATGAATCTGAGTGGGGAAGCAGTCGGTGCGCTGGTGAAGTTTTATCAGTTGCCGCAAACGAAGTTGATCGTGGCGGTGGATGATGCGGATTTGCCGTTCGGAGAAATCCGGTTGCGCCCCAGCGGAAGCAGCGGTGGACATCACGGATTGGAATCCATCGAACAGCACTTGGGTTCGCGGGAATACGCGAGACTGAGGATCGGCATCGGACGCAAGGACAGTCGGCGAGAGATCGTCGGTCATGTGTTGGGAAAGTTGAGCGCGACGGAGACGGCACAGATGGAAAAGATTTTGACGCGTGCTGCGGATCAGGTCGAAACCTGGGTGAAGCACGGGTTGCAGAAAGCGATGAGTCAATTTAACGGAGTCATAGAAGACTCCAACAACGAAGGAAAGAAGCAGTGAAACGATACGAAGGTTTGTTCATTTTGAACACGGCAGGAAAAGAAGAAGGCATCAAAGACGCCCTCGACAAAATTTCTGCAGAGATCGCCATGGCCGGTGGCAAAATTGAAACCGTGCAGAAGATGGAGCGCAAAACGTTCTTGCGTGTGGCTGACAAGAAGCACACGTCAGGCTTTTACGCCAACATCATCTTCACCTGTGCGCCCGCGTTGATCGCCACACTGCGCAGCAAGTTCGCGATCAATGAAGAAGTGTTCCGCGTGATCTTCACCAATTCACCCGAACTCAAGCCCGCGAAGTAATTTACCGCCCGGTCTATGGCCAGCTTCAACAAAGTCATCCTGATGGGAAATCTGACGCGCGATCCCGAATTGCGCTACACTCCCAAGGGGACAGCTATTGCCCGCCTTGGACTTGCGGTGAACCGCGTTTGGACCACGGAAACAGGCGAGAAAAAAGAAGAAGTCACCTTTGTTGATTGTGATGCTTTTGGCAAGACCGCTGAGACTCTTGGGCAATATGTTCGCAAAGGCAGCCCGATTTTGATTGAAGGACGCCTCCGTCTCCATACATGGGACGATAAGCAGACCAACCAGAAGCAAAGCAAACTTCGCGTGGACGTAGAGTCGTTCAAGTTCATCGGTGCTCCTCAAGGTAGAGCAGAAGGCGGCGCACCTGCTCCCGCCGCTGCTCCCCGCGCCCAGCGTCCCGCTCCAGCCGCCGCTCCCGCTGGCGAACCGTTGGAAGGCGATGGCCCGCCCGAAAGCGACGACGTCCCGTTCTGACAATTTAGGGAGTTCTCCCATCAACCATCCACTCTCAACTATCCACAAATTTTATGGCAAAGACAGAAGTCATCCTCACACATAACATCGTCGGACTCGGCGGTGAATCCGATCAAGTTCGCGTGGCCGCTGGTTACGCGCGCAATTACCTTTTCCCGCAACACCTCGCCATCCCGGTGAGCGGTGCGAACAAGCGTCGCCTCGAAGCGTTGCGCAAACGCCGCGCTGAACGCGAAGCGCACGAGTTCAACACCATGACCGAACTCTCCAAGGGTTTGACCAAGCTGGTGTGCGTGGTAAAGGTCAAGGCAGGCGAAGACGGCAAAATGTTCGGCACTGTCACCACCGGCATGATCGCCGACGAACTCAAGCACCAGTTCGACGTCACACTCGACAAGCGCAAGATTTACATCGAGACCCCGATCAAGACTCTGGGCGAACACGAAGTGGAATTGCACCTGCACGCCGAGGTCAAGAGCAAGCTCAAGATTCGCGTCGAAAGCACCACGCCCGTGATCGCACCCATCGCTGAAGCCGCTGCTGAAGCTCCTCGCACCGAGAAGCGCGGCAAACGCACGGACAAGGTGGAAGCCGCCGTCGAAGAAAAACCCAAGGCCGCTGCCAAGGGCGAAAAGAAAACCAAAAAAGCCGAGTAACCCACTCGCTGAAACATTTCAAAGCCACGGCGCAAGCCGTGGCTTTTTTGTTGTCGCCGTCCGATGGTCAACGACAAACGCGAGTTCAAAACGAACTCCGCAGTGGGAGCAGTGAGGCGCGATGAGTTGTAGCGGCAGGCATCCTTGCCGCCCGGAAAGGGGCGTGGATTTCTGTACGTCTCCCGAATCACCTGTGTCGTGCGTTTCTCGTGTGTTTCTTTCCGCCGGGCATAGATGCCCGGCTCTACGGCAGGCAAGGATGCCCGCCGCTACTTCTGATGTCGGATTCAACCTGCTACCGCCAAACTTTAGACTTCAGACTTCAGACTCAAGACTGTTAGCTTTTCCTCGTGAGCGAACAATTACCGAGTGTCACAATTATCATCCCCGCGCGTCCTGACGAAGCGGAGGTGACTGCGGTGACGGCGGCGCGGGCGTTGGATTATCCGGCGGACAAGTTGGAGATCATTCTCGCGCGTGGCAAACAACCTTCCGTCCAGCGCAACACGGCTCTTCGCGCAGCTCTCGGTGAACTGATTTATTTCCTCGATGACGACGCGCTTCCGGTGACGGGAAACCTCCGCCGCGCCGTGGAGCATTTTCGTGATCCCAAAGTGCAGATGCTTGGCGGGCCAAATCTTTGTCCTGCTGATGCGCCATTCTTGGAGCAGATGTTCGCGCTGGTGTTGTCGAGTTGGATTGCGTTCGGGCCAAGTCGCGCGCGGTATGCGAAGGTTGGAATTGTCCGCGAGACGAGCGAGAAGGAACTCATCTTGTGCAACATGCTGGGGCGCCGCGAGACGTTGTTGGCACATGGTGGGTTCAACGAGGCATTGTATCCAAACGAAGAAAACGCGCTCATGGACAATATCCAGAAAGCAGGCGGTAAGTTGATGTATGACCCTGAACTGTTCGTCTGGCGCAGGCCGCGTCGCACGTTGCAACAGTTCATGCGGATGCTGATGAATTACGGTCGAGGTCGAGCGGAGCAGTTTCGCACGACGCCGACGCTCGGTTCGCTGCCGAACTTCGTGCCGCCCGCGTTTTGCGCGTATCTCGTGGCTCTCGTGCCGCTGACTTATTTCACGCCGTGGGCATTGCTGCCGATGGTTTTTTATTTTGTGGCGATCACGATTCAAGTGCTCGCGCTGATCTCGTCGGGAGGATTGCTTCGCAGCTTGTGCGCATTGCCGTTGTTGGTGGAAACGCATGTGTTCTACGGAATCGGATTCTGGCGCGGGCTGTTCACGGCGTTGAAACCGCCCGGAGTGAAATCTGACGTGCCGGTGAAGCTGGAAGTTTTGGCGAAGTGATTAATGGCAGAATGATGAAGCCGTGTCCGGGAACATCGTTCTGCCATCAATCATTCTGCCAAATTGTTTTTGTTAGTCACTTCAACTTCCGCTGTCGGCTGGCTTCATAGAGAAATACCGCTGCGGCACTCGCCACGTTCAGGGAATCCACGTCCGGCGGCATCGGGATCGCCACCGCTTCATCGCACTGCGCCAACACTGCGGGAGAAATGCCGCTGCCTTCACTGCCGAACACGATGCAGCAATCCCGGGTGAAATCCGCCTCGTCCAAGACGCGTTGATCGGTGTGCGCGTGTGCTGCGATGCAACGGACGCCGAGTCGTTTCAATTCTTCGATGTGCGCTGCGAGGTTCTTGGATTCGATGATGGGTAGTTGGAAAACCGTTCCCATCGAGTTCCGCACTGCGCGACGCAGGTACGGACTGGCGCAAGTTTCACTGACGATCAATGCCTGCGCACCGAAGGCGACACAGTTGCGTGCGATCACACCGATGTTTTCTGCGTTGGATAATCCATCGGCGGCGACGAGCAGTCGTGGCGATTTGTTTTTTTCAATCAATGCAGCCAATGAATCTTGCGCCGGAACTTTCGCCACGGCCAGCACGCCTTGAAACAACTCGAAGCCGACGAGTTCTTCGAGGATGCGTTTGTCCGTGGCGGAGAAGACGAGAACATCCTCACGCCTTGCGAGCAGGGCGGATTCGTATTCGGCCAGCCGATGTTCCGGCAGCAGGACGGAGACAACTTCGACATCACTCGCCAACAAGCGATGCACAACTTTGTCGCCTTCCGCCACGAAGAATCCGCGCTCGCGATGTTCATGGGCAAGTTTGAGCGTGCGGTACGGCGCGAGTTCGGGGAGATCGAGAGAGGCGATGCGTTGGACGTGGAACATGATTCAATTCCAACCGCGAGTCACAACGTCAACGTGGGGCAGGCGGTCTGTTGATCTGCGACGTTCAGTTGGACGTGAGTTGCACCGAGTGTTTGCAGGCGTTTGGCCATCACGCGTTGTGCGAGTTCGGGTTTGTTGCAATCTCGACTCAGGTGGCCGAGGTAAAGATGGCGCAGATCGGCAGACATGATTTCCTGGATGCAATCGGCGGCGGCTTCGTTCGAGAGATGGCCGTGACGGCTGAGGATGCGTTGCTTCAAACTCCACGGGCGATGCGGACAATCCTGCAACATCTTCACGTCGTGATTTGATTCGAGGACGAGGGCGTTCGCGCTGCGGATGCGATCCAGCACGAGCTTCGTGACATGGCCGAGGTCGGTGGCGAAACCGATGTTGCCGCTGGTCGTTCGCAGGATGTAGCCGACCGGATCCTGCGCGTCATGAGGGATGGAAAATGTTTCCACGTTGATGTCGCCCACGTCAAATCCGCCGCCGGTGACGAACAGACGAAAATCCAGCTTCGCGTTGGTGATGCGCGTGATCTCGTCCTTGGTGGCGCGGTTGCAATAGACAGGGATGCGGGCTTTCTCGGCGATGACGGCGAGGCCGGAGATGTGGTCGCTGTGTTCGTGCGTGATGAGGACGCCGGTGAGCGTTTCGGGAGTGCGATTGATCGTGGCGAGACGCTGGCGGATTTGCCGGCCGCTGAACCCGGCGTCGATGAGGAGGCGCGTTTCTCCGGCTTCGAGATACGCGCAATTACCGGCCGAACCGCTGCCGAGAATCGTTAAGGAAACTGCCACGCGCCGACGTTAG
>JANNAO010000359.1:0-4467 GCA_031384405.1 Verrucomicrobiota bacterium
CAGCCGGAGCAGCGGCACCTGCACCACCACCAGCAGCGGCGGCAGCAGCAGGAGCGGCGGCGGTAACGCCCCACTTCTCTTCCAGTTTCTTGACTAGGTCAGCGGCTTCGATGACGGTCAACTTGCTCAATTCTTCTACGATGTTTGTGATGTCTGCCATAATGTTACTTTGCTTTCTGTTCGTCTCGTCGTCATCCGTAGCCACCGATGTTTTGACCCCGAAAGCATTCGAGGCGACGATTTACTGTTGTTGTTTGTTGAATCCCGCCGATGGCTAACCGGCGGGAAATTGTTTTTCGTCTTATGCGGCCAACTCGGACTTCGCCTTGATGACGCGGGCGAGTTGTGATGCCGGAGTATTGAGCAACACCACCAGCTTGGTCGCCGGTGCGTTGATGACGCCGAGGATTTTGCTGCGCAACACTTCGATGCTTGGCAAATCTGCCAGCGTCATCAGGTCGGCCTTCTCCATCCGATTGTTGTTCAAATAACCGAACTTGATCTTCAGCTTGTCGTTGTCGGCAGCGAACGTCTTCAAAGACTTCGCAGCGGCTGAAACGTCCTTCTGTCCCGTGACAACCGCGAGCTGTCCGGTGAGTGTGTCAGCCAAATCTGCAACGCCCGCTTCTTTCGCAGCAACCCGGAAGATGGAGTTTTTGACGACGTGAACTTCAGCACCAGTCTTGTTCAGACTTTTGCGAAGCGTCGTGAAATGATCAACCTTCAGTCCGGTGTAACCGACGACGATGAAGAACGGCGAAGCGTTCAGACGGCTGATGTATTCTTTAGTGAGAATCTGTTTTTCTACGCGCATGAGTCAAATAGGTTGAAAGTTTTAGTTGGCGAATTCACGAATGTCCACGCGCACACCGGGACTCATCGTCGCGGAGATCGTGCAGCTCTTCATGTAAGAACCTTTGAGGCTGATCGGTTTTGCCTTCGCAACAGCGTCAATGACCGCGCGAGCGTTCTCTTCTATCTGGGCCGGAGGGAAGGAAATCTTGCCCACTGCGACATGAATGTTTCCGGCCTTGTCCACCTTGAATTCAACGCGGCCTGCTTTGACTTCCTTCACAGCCTTCGCAGTGTCTTCCGTCACGGTGCCGGTCTTGGGATTCGGCATGAGTCCCCGCGGTCCGAGAACTTTACCGAGCTTACGCACTTCCACCATCGCTTCGGGCGTGGCCACGGCGACATCGAAATCAGACCAGCCGCTGACGCACTTGGCGATCATGTCTTCAAAGCCGACGAACTCTGCGCCAGCGGCCTTGGCTGAATCAGCAGCCGCACCTTTGGCAAACACGAGAACGCGGACAACTTTGCCGCTTCCGTGAGGCAACGGAACCGTTCCGCGAACCATCTGGTCGGATTGCTTCGGATCAACTCCGAGGCGAAATGCGAGGTCAATGCTTTCGTTGAACTTGGCTTTGGGAAATTTTGCGAGAACGCCCACGGCGTCCTTGAGCGCATACGCCTTGGAGGCGTCCACTACTTCGAGTGCTTTTTTGAATCGTTTGCTTGGCATTTACTTTGTGCGGTTCAGTCGAGTTTTTAGCTCTCCCGCGTTTTTTTGATTAACCGACAACTTCGATGCCCATGCTGCGGGCAGTCCCAGAGACGACTCGGAATGCGGCCTCATCGTTCGTCGCATTCATGTCGCTCTTCTTCATCTTCACGATGTCCATCACCTGTTTGCGGGTGACTTTGCCGACTTTGTCTTTGTTCGGCACTTTTGAGCCAGCGGTGATTCCGGCGGCTTTCTTGAGCAGCACGGACGCCGGAGGCGACTTGGTGATGAAGGTAAATGACTTGTCTTGATAAACCGTGATGACCACGGGAATGATCAGACCCGCGTCACCTTTGGTGGCCGCGTTAAATTCTTTGCAGAATCCCATGATGTTCACACCGTGCTGACCAAGCGACGGGCCGACGGGCGGCGCGGGGTTGGCCTGACCAGCGGGAATCTGCAACTTGATGATGCCTGTTACTTTCTTTGCCATAATGTTCGTTAAATTGTTAAATCAGTGACTGGTTAAATGGTGGTGACGGCCCCCTGTTACTGGTTTAACCAGTTCCTCATTTAACCATTTACTCAGCACTAGCCCTTCTCCACCTGCCAATACTCCAGTTCAACCGGTGTATTGCGCCCGAAAATGTTCACCGTCACCTTGAGCTTGCCGCGATCCGGATCCACTTCCTCGATCACGCCGCTGAAATTCAGGAACGGTCCGTTGTTGATCTTCACCGTCTCACCAATGTTGAAGGCAACCTTCGGACGTTCGGTCTCTTCAGAGGCAGACACGACAGTCTTGATGACTTCCATCTCCTCGTCAGTCGCCATGTGCGGATGTTCTCCGCCGACAAAACCAATCGCACCCTGCGTTTCTTTGACGAAATAAAACGGCTTGGGCAACACGCGGTTGTTCTCATCCAACAGCTCCATGTGGATGTATACGTAGCCCGGATGCAACTTCCGGTTCGTGACCGTTTTCTTCTGGTTGCGGACCTCCACAACCTTCTCCATCGGCACGAGCACTTCTTGGATGAAGTCCTGCATCTCCTCCGTCTTGATGCGCTTCTCAATGCTGTCTTTGACCTTCTGTTCCTGACCAGAAAGTGTATGGATGACGAACCACTTGGGTTTCATGTTTGCTTAAATGAGGTTGAACAATGCAAACAGAACCTTATCCACCACGAAGGTGAAAAGGCCGAGCAAAAGTATGGAAACCATAACCACCACGGTCGAACCCTTGAGTTCATCCCATGTCGGCCATGTGCATTTCTTCAATTCTTCGACCGTCTGCTGCCAGTAGGCAGACAGGCGTTGAATCTGGCCTTTCCACCAGAGCACGCCGAAAATCGCCGCCAGCACACCAACCCAAATCAAGGTTTTCATTTGTTCAAATTTATTCTCTGACCTGCCAAGCCGAAGCTCGCGGTATTCGCGGTATTCATTA
The DNA here is from genome assembly GCA_031384405.1 of Verrucomicrobiota bacterium. Taxonomy (GTDB): domain Bacteria; phylum Verrucomicrobiota; class Verrucomicrobiia; order Limisphaerales; family JADLHS01; genus JADLHS01. Next base: position 2,958 of record JANNAO010000359.1, read on the forward strand.
TCGCAACCAACCCACCTTCGCTCTCAGCTCGCTACGCGAATGTTGGCGGAGAGGGAGGGATTCGAACCCCCGTTAGGCTTTCGCCTAAAGCGGTTTTCAAGACCGCCGCGATAGACCACTCTGCCACCTCTCCGCAATTTTTGGCAGGGCGTGAAGGACTTGAACCTTCAACCAACGGTTTTGGAGACCGCTACTCTACCAATTGAGCTAACGCCCTACTCTAAATTCTCTCGGCCCCTCAACTGGACTAAAACGGAGGCGACGGATTTTTCCGCCGCCTCCGCATGAATTCTACACAGATTAGGCCACGACTTCCACGACGATGCCTGAACCAATGGTTCGGCCACCTTCGCGGATCGCGAACTTCAATCCCTTGTCCATCGCGACAGTCTTCTGCAATTCGATTTCCACAGAGACGTTGTCACCGGGCATCACCATTTCCACGCCAGCCGGCAGGTTCAACGTTCCCGTCACGTCAGACGTGCGGAAATAGAACTGCGGACGGTAATTCGTAAAGAACGGTGTATGGCGACCACCTTCATCCTTGGTCAACACATAAACTTCCGCCTTGAACTTGGTGTGCGGCTTGATCGTGCCGGGCTTGGCGAGAACCATGCCGCGCTCGACATCTTCCTTCTTCGTGCCGCGCAACAACACTCCGACGTTATCGCCAGCGTTCGCGAATTCGCACAACTTGCGGAACATTTCGATGTCCGTGGCCGTGGTCTTGCGAGTGTCTTTCAAGCCGACGATCTCAACTTCGTCCATCTTCTTGAGAACACCGCGCTCCACACGACCGGTCACGACCGTGCCGCGACCTTCGATGTTGAACACGTCTTCGACGCACATGAGGAAGGGCTTGTCCACTTCGCGCAACGGGTCAGGGATGAAGGTATCCAAAGCTTCGAGCAAATCAGTGATCGCCTTTTCGCCTTCGGGCTTGCCAGCCATCGCCGCTGTGGCAGAACCACGGATGATCGGCGTCTTGTCACCAGGGAAACCATACTTCGTGAGCAAGTCACGGATTTCCATTTCGATGAGTTCGAGCAAGTCAGCATCAGCCAAGTCAACTTTGTTCAAGAAGACAACCATGCTCGGCACACCGACCTGACGGGCGAGCAGGATGTGCTCACGGGTCTGGGGCATCGGGCCGTCCGCCGCGCTCACGACGAGAATCGCACCGTCCATCTGCGCCGCACCCGTGATCATGTTCTTCACATAGTCAGCGTGGCCGGGGCAATCAACGTGAGCGTAGTGACGCTTAGGAGATTCGTATTCGACGTGCGACACCGCAATGGTCACGGTCTTCGTTTCGTCACGAACCGTGCCGCCCTTGGTGATGTCCGCGTAGGAAATCGCAGGAGCCAATCCCTTGCGGTTTTGCACCGCGACGATGGAGGCAGTCAGCGTGGACTTGCCGTGGTCAACGTGGCCGATGGTACCGACGTTCACGTGCGGTTTCGTTCTTTGAAATGCTTCTTTTGCCATATTGTTCTGCGTTCAGTTGTTG
>JANNAO010000431.1:0-7334 GCA_031384405.1 Verrucomicrobiota bacterium
GAATTGCTGCCGCCAAGAACTGAGTCCCTTTAGTGAACATTGCCTGCGTTAGTAGAAGCTTGGCGTATTTCGTCGGCTTCATCGTAACTGATAGATTTGTGGTTGCCATGTTTACATCTACGTAGGCTTGGCCTTACTCCCAGCTTCCATTTGTGGCGACGTTAAACCGTGTTTCAGTGTTGTCGAGCCGTGAGTTGTTGAAAGTCTGCGGGCGGGCGCATCTGTGTTTTGGCTTTGCTTCGTCAGAATCCCAAAGGGATTCCATCATCCAGCCCAGCGGTTGCGCGCGCCGCGTCGTAGCGAAGCGAAGGCGGGAGGCACGAGCTACCCCACTGCCAATGAATTCAGAAGAAAACCGTTGAAATGATTGTGCGGTGTTTCGGTGAACTCCGTAGGAGTGGCATATTTATAGAAACGCCACGCACAAATGCCAAAGCCCCGTAGGGGCGGCATAAACGGGATGATGTCGCTCCTACGGAGCTTTGTCTTCTACAGAGCGCGGCATCTACAAACATGTCGCCCTTACGGGGCTGGGATTACGCTCCCTTCGTCGCTAATTTAATGGCAGTAACGAGCTAACGTGGGCTGGATGATTCAATCCTTTCAGGATTGTGTCGTGTCCCCGTCAGAATCCCGTTGGGATTGTGCCGATGGGTTTCCGTTAAAGTTCCTCGCGCTCGTGCCGATGTAGAAAGGCATGAGAGGTATTACATCGTTGTTAAATCGGGTTTCGCCTACGCGGATCATCGCTATCATCACTCTTCCTGTTCTCACTCTGCTGGCCACATCGTGCGCCACCACGGGTTTCAAGGAGGCCAAAGCCACGGACTTGGAAATCCGTTTCAATACGTGGGATTCCATCACCATCAGCAAGCCCGACACGCGCGAGGCTGGGTTCATCCCGGTGTTTCAACTCTCTGAGTTGGGCGACGAGATCGCCAAACGCGGGATCGGTCGCGAACTGGCCGTCGTCGTGGTCGTCAACAACTACGACGAATCTCAGGCCGCAAGCATCGGCGCGAAGATGAAGGGTCATCTCGCCGCGCATGGATTCAAGCGCGTCGTCGCGTTGCGCGGCAGCGATATCGTCCCGATTGCAGGATTGCCCGTGGCGTTCGACTCCGCTATCCAGTTGGCGAATGCTCAACCAGGTTTCACAAGCGCCTCGGCATCGTCCGCCCCTTGAGCGGATGCTGCGGATACATCAGTCGCTTCAGTCCGGTAAGTTTCCCAACGCCACGATCCTCGCGGCAGAACTCGAAGTCAGCACCAAGTCCATCCAGCGCGATCTGGAATTCATGCGGGATCGGTTGGAGTTGCCGATCCAATACGACTCGCATCGCATCGGTTATCATTACACCGCAGAGGTCACGTCGTTCCCGACGATGCACATCACCGAAGGCGAACTCGTGGCGCTCGTCATCGCGGAGAAAGCGTTGGAGCAATATCGCGGCACGCAATTCGAGAAGCCGCTCCTCAGCGCGATCCGCAAGATCGAACAATCTCTGCCGGACACCATCTCGCTGAATCTTGCGGACATCGAGCAGACCATTTCTTTTCGGACGCGCGCCGAGCCGATTCTCAATCTGGAAATTTTTGACGCGCTCGCCAAGGCCACAGCATCGCGGCGACAACTGCAACTCACTTACCGCAAGGCCGGAAACAGAGAAGGGGAGACGCGACTCATTGATCCCTACCACCTCGCGAACATCAATGGCGAGTGGTATCTCTTCGCATTCGATCACGCACGCAAAGACATCCGCACCTTCGTGCCCGCGCGCGTTTCCGCCGTGAAGCAAACGGGCAAGACGTTCGCCCGCTCGCAGAAATTCTCGTTGGAGAAACGTCTGCGCGACAGCTTTGGCGTTCACTCCGGCGATGGAAAGTTTGAAGTCCTGTTGCGCTTCGATCTGCGCGTGGCGGATTATGTCCGTGAAAAGAAATGGCACGAGTCGCAGCAACTGCGCGAACTCAAGAGCGGCGGTGTGGAGTTGAGTTTGAAGCTTTCGAGCCTAATCGAGATCGAACGCTGGGTATTGAGCTGGGGCGGAGATGTGAAAGTGATCAAGCCGCCTGAGCTAATCGCCACGGTTCGAGAAGCGGCAAGGAAGATTTTGCAGGGAAATGCGGCGTGAGCAGGTTCACACCGCGCTGATCAGACTCACATCCGCTTCTCGTCCGCGTCAATGTAGTCCACGAAATTCTTAATGTCGTCGCGATGGGCGATGTTCGCCTGCTCCTTGCGCATCTTCAAACGCGCCACGCCCTCGGCGTCATCAGCGGCGGGATAGTTCAGCATGCCTGCGAGGAAGGCCGCCTTGTCCGCAGCGGACTTCTTCACGTTCTTCTTCACCCAGTCAGACACTTCGCCGTCGGTGATGGAGTGTTTCACGACTTCCACCATCTGCGCGTGTGTGACGCCAGCGGCTTCGAGCCAACTCTTGTCGAAACCGCGTGCGCCGTAGTTCGGCTGATAATCGGCGTGAAGTTTTCCTGCAAGGTGCAGGCGAATCTTGTCCACGTAACGCGGCAGATGCGGCCAGCCGTCCATGGTTTCGCGTGGGCTTCGAGGGTAAATGATGTCGCTCATGCCGGGATGATTGGCGGCGCGCTTGCGCCTGTCAACGTCGTGAACCGAACAAAAAACTCCACCGCCGTTTCCAGCGATGGAGTTTTGAAAACTGTCAGGGCGATCACTTCTTTTTCTTTTCAGAACCTTCGCCTTCACCCGCATCGGCGGCTTTGGGTTTCTTGGCGGGCGCGGCGTTCTTATATTTCTCAGCATCTTCAGGCGTCATCTTGGCGCGCTCTTCCTTGTTGAGACGCCCGTTCTTATCGGTGTCGTATTTCTCGGTCAATTCCTTGCGGATGGCTTTCTGTTCCTGACTGGGTGCGGGTTTCTTTTCGGCATTACCTTCTTTCTTGGCTTCCCCTTCGGCAGCGTGGGATGCGATGGCAAGTGCGGCTGTGAAGCAGGCTGCGATGAATAGTTTTTTCATGGTTTTACTTTGTGTTTGTTTATGGGCGGCCATTTCAGGGCTGCCTCTGGTGTGAACGTGGATGACGGTTAGCAGGTTTATTTGCTGTCGGCAATATCTTCTGTGCTGCTTCTGTGCCGCGCATCCTTTGCACAACGGAAGGTCAGACTTTTTGGCGGCGAATGTATTCAGTCATTTGGGAGGAGGATTGGACTACGCGTTGGTGGCGACGTTTGTGCGTGAGGATGTGTCGCTTCGTCATGAGACATTGTTCTCGACTTGAGATACAGCGTGGGAAAACTGTGCGCCAGTGCGAACGTGCGTGATTTTTAATCCAGCGGCAAAGGGGCAGAAGGCTGAACGCTTTCGCGCATTGCTGACTTCGATTGCTTCTGAATGTTCCCTCAAACAAACCATTGCACCAGGTGACGCGCGCAAACTCGCTGCCGTCGCAGTCCAAGACGGATTTGAATCCATCATCGCTGCCGGTGGTGATGGCACATTGAACGAAGTGTTGAACGGGATGGGCGATGTGCCAGAGGGTTTCAAGCTGGCGCGAATCGGGGTCTTGCCTTTGGGAACAGTGAATGTCTTGGCGCGCGAACTTGGAATCCCCACCAAACCTGAAGCTGCGTGGGCAGTGCTGCGTCGCGGGAACGAAAGGCTTATTGATCTGCCGCATGTTGAAAGTGGCGTAGGTGAAAACTGCAAACGCACTTACTTCGCTCAACTCGCGGGCGCAGGACTTGATGCACGCGCCATCGAACTGGTGGATTGGTCGCTGAAGAAAAAGGTTGGGCCGCTCGCCTACATTGCGGCGGGATTGAAGGCACTCGGCGAGGAGCAGACGAGCCTGCTGGTTTCTGACGGCACGCGTTCTGTGCGGGGCGAGTTGGTGCTGGTGGGCAACGGCCGGCTTTATGGCGGGGATTTTTATATGTTCCCGAACGCGAGCCTGACTGACGGCAAACTAAATGTGTGTGTGTTTCCCAAGGCGGATTGGTTCACTCTGATGAAGTGCGGGTTTCCGTTGCTCCTCACTGGCAAGCTTCCAGCATCGTCGGTCATCCGCATGAACACGGCGTCGTTCACGATGGTGGGGCGGGCGACGTCGCGGTTTGAAGTGGATGGCGAGCTGGGTGGTAATCTTCCGGCGCGATTTGGCGTTCAACCTTCTGCATTGCGCGTGATTTGCCCGTGATTCATGCGCCCTTGGATTCACCACCGGGGAAACGCCGGGGTGCAGTACGCAACGTATCCCGGTTTGTCCGAACGACTCCGAGGCCGTATCTTTTTTCAAGTAAGTAACAAAACAGCGAGGACAATTATGAAAACAGAAAACCAAACCCGGAACGAAAGCGACACCGTTCGCTGGTTGAAAAGCATTTTCTCCACGGACAAAAACAAATCGCAAGCTGATACCGCAAATCTTACGGGAGCAACCGAGGTGAAGAAGTCAAAGTCACCGCGCAACGGGAAAAAAGTTTTGGTGGTGGACGATGATCCCGTGTTTCTGAAAGCGGCGAGCATGAAGCTTGATGCTGAGGGTTATGAGGTCATCACAGCATTGGAGGGGTCTGAGGCAATCCAGACAGCGCGCAAAAGCAAACCGGACATTCTCGTCCTGGAAGTGAACCTCACGCGCGATGTCTCCGGTGTGGTGTGGGATGGATTCAGTGTGATGGCGTGGATGCAACGGTTTGACGATTTGAAAAACATTCCCGTGGTGATTGCCACGAGCGGTGACCCGGCGAGTTACACGAAGAAAGCGTTTAGCGCGGGCGCGAGTGCATTCTTTCACAAACGCTTGGATCCCCGGCTGCTGATCACAATGGTCAGCCGTAGCCTCCAACAACCGCGACTCGCTGCTGCTGGCTCGGATGCGACCTTCCAAATCTGATGCGAGGGCGTAAAGAAGCAGATGATGGCTGGCCGAGATTCAAACGTTGGACCAAGGCCAGGACCTTGAAATCACCGCAGGTGGCAAAAGCTGTTGTCTAGGCAAGCCGCTGTCGTCTGGGTTGGTCGTTGGATTCGAGCGTTGTTTTTGGAGCGAAGGTTCCGCGTGCTACAATTTTGCGCGATTACCGGTTTGAAATTTGAATCTGCTTCACTAGACTCCCGCGATGAATTCAGTTGCGCCCGTCTCCCGTCCCAACCTTTCCGCCGCGCTAGACGCGTGGAAGAAGCTTCTCGCCGAACGCAAATTGTCCACCGACTTGCTTTGGATCTTCGAGGAGAATCTTTGCTTCGAGAAGAAGGCGGACGTGCCCGGCGGTGTTCACATCGGCTTCCAGACGCGCTTCTCGCCTGTGCCGCAGGAATCCATCGAGATCGCCTACGAACACTTCTGCGAGTCGGATACGCCCATTGTTTTCTACCGGCTCGGCGAGAGTAAAGGCCGCTCTGTCTGCATCTTGCTGGGCGATGCGTGGTTTGATGACAAGAAGGAAAGCGACGACTTCATCAAGAAGAGCGAGTGGGGCATTTCATTCCATCCCGGCCAGAAGATCGAGATCGAGGAAGTCAGCGACATGCGCCGCTGGATCCGCCGCATCCGCCGTGAACGCCCGTTGCATGATGTGGATTTCTGCATGACGCTCGCTGCGGTGGACGAAATCCAGATTCATGGACGCGTGCTGACTGCGGGAGAGCGTTACTCGGAAGCGATGCTCGGCAAGCTCCGCCGCATCTTTTCGCACGCGAACTAGGCGCAAAGGCTGGATGGGTGGATTGATGGATTGATGGATTGATGGATGGATGTTCGCGCGAGTCCTAACCAGTAATCCAACAATCCAACAATCCAACAATCCGGTCGGCGGCGGTCGGCGGGCGGGTTAATTTAATTTCCAAGCGGATAGCAGTGACGTAGTGTGCGCGCAGGATTCGCCACATCGCAAAATGATTTCACCCAAAAAAGTTCTCATCATTGACGACGACGCCGAGTATCGCGCGTTGATGGGAGAGGTTCTCGCGATGGAAGGCTGGCGCGTGTTGGAGGCGGGCGATGGCGAGGCGGGATTGGAAGTGGTCAACAAGGAGCATCCCGATGTGGTGCTGTGCGACTTGCTGATGCCGCGTAGCAACGGCTTCCTCGTGTGCCGGAAAATTCGCGGCGACTTCACACTGCGTCACACCAAGATCATCGTTACGTCGGGCAGGGATTATGATTCGGATCGTCTCGCGGCAAAGGAAGCGGGCGCGGATGAATATCTCACCAAGCCGATCAAACCCTACGATCTGATGGCGATGATCGCACGGTTGACCGATGACACGACCATTATGACGCGGGAGAACGCCGTCGCGCCGACGGGGCCGGCCAAACCTGCGCGGATGAAATTCTGGGGCGTGCGCGGCTCGATACCCACACCGGGCCCGGGCACGGTTCGTTACGGCGGCAACACGACTTGCGTGGAAGTGCGTGCAGGCGGCGAGATCATCATTCTCGATGGCGGCACGGGATTGCGCCCGCTCGGACGTGAACTGCTCGCAGAGTTCAAGGATCAATCGCTCAACGTCACGTTGCTGCTCTCGCATACACACTGGGATCACATCCAAGGATTGCCGTTCTTCACGCCAATCTATCAGCCGCGCTGCCGCCTGCGGATTCTTGGGTTTGAAGGCGCGCGTCGCGGACTGGTGAACGTGTTGACCGGCCAGATGGAAAGCCCTTACTTCCCCGTGCCGTTCGGTGAGTTGCCCGGCAACATCGAGGTGGACGAACTCAAGGATTTGGATTTCCCCGTCGGCAATCTCAAGGTGTCCGCGTGGTTCGCGAATCATCCCGGCATCTGCGTCGGTTACCGGATCGAGACGCAGGAAGGCTCGATTGTTTTCTTTCCTGACAACGAACCGCATTGTCGCTACGACGAGAAAGGCGACGCGCATCCCACACGCAAAGACGCATCGCTCGACTACGCGCGCAGTCAGGAAGCGAAGATGACGGAGTTCATCCGAGGTGCGGATGTGTTGATCCTCGACGCGCAATACGACCGCACCGAATACGAGAAACACGTCGGCTGGGGACATGGTTGCGTGGACGATGTGGTGACACTCGCGTTGCGCGCGGACGTGAAACAACTTTTCCTTTTCCATCACGACCCCGATCACGACGACGCGAAGATTGATCAAATGCTCGCGCACGCCCGGCAGATCGTGGCGGCGGCCAAGTCACCCATGCTGGTGGAAGCGGCGGTGGAAGGCCGCGTGGTGGAGCTGGTGAAGACGAAGGGGTGAAGTATTTCTGCGGTGCTCGGAGTGCGCCAGTCCTCGGGCGCAGCAGCGTGGTTGTCTTAACATAGCTGTGGCCGAGGACGGCCAAACTCCGGGGTTCACTTCCGCTTCCACACCAGTATC